>DASSGC010000219.1:0-5786 GCA_035693765.1 Acidimicrobiales bacterium | reverse complement strand
GGCTCAGCCCCCGCCGCGACAGCTCCGTGAACCACTGCTCCCGCCTGCTCGGGGGCAGCGCGGCGCCGCACCACGGGCAGTGGGTGATCGGCGAGGCGTCGAGACCACCCTCGCGGACGAGGCTGTACTCGTCGAAGACGGCGTCGTAGACGACGTGGCGGCCCGGCGCGGCGGTGACCGCCGGGATGTGGCCCACCTGCAGGTGGCCGCACATGTCTTCGCAGCAGTGGTCGCGCATCGTGCCCGCAAGATGCCTCCCGGACGACCCCTCTCGCCCCGGGCAATCTCCCGGTTCCGAACCGGGAATTCGCCCGGGGCCCCCGGTGGCGGGCGCAGCGCATGCTGGCCGGCGATGGAAACACAGGGCAACGGCGCAGGCGGCCACAACGCCGCGGCGGGCCAGGTCGAGTGGTTCGCGGACCGCTACGAGATGCTGGCCCGCAACATCGAATCGTTCATCCGCGGCAAGCCCGAGGTCGTCCGGGCCGCCCTGGTCTGCATGTTCGCCGAGGGCCACCTGCTCATCGAGGACGTGCCCGGCGTCGGCAAGACCTCGCTGGCCAAGGCGGTCGCCAGCTCGATCGGCGCGACCATGCGGCGCATCCAGTTCACCCCCGACCTGCTGCCGACCGACGTCACGGGCGTGCAGGTGTACGACGACCGCACCCGGCAGTTCGAGTTCCGTCCCGGGCCCGTGTTCGCCAACGTGGTGCTGGCCGACGAGATCAACCGGGCCTCACCCAAGACCCAGTCGGCGCTGCTCGAGGTGATGGACGAGCGGCAGGTCACCATGGACGGCACGACCTACCCGGTGGCCCATCCGTTCGTGGTCATGGCGACGTCCAACCCGGTGGAGCACGAGGGCGTGTACCGGCTGCCCGAGGCGCAGCTCGACCGGTTCCTCATGCGGATCGAGGTCGGCTACCCGAGCTCGGTCGCCGAGCGCGAGATCATCGAGAACCGCATCCGGGGCTACACGCCCGAGCAGCTCCACGCCGTGCTGTCGGTCGACGAGATGCGCGGCATGATCCAGGTCGCCCACCAGGTGTACGTCGCCCCGGTGCTGCAGGAGTACCTCGTGGCCGTGGTGTCCGCCACCCGCCGGCTGCCGGAGCTCCGGCTCGGGGTCAGCCCCCGCGGCAGCCTCGGCCTGGCCATCGCGGCCCAGGCCCTCGCCGCCTCGGCCGGCCGCCCGTTCGTCACCGCCCAGGACGTCAAGCAGGTGGCGCCCAACGTGCTGTGCCATCGCATGATCCTGCGGCCCGAGGCCCAGCTCCAGGGCAACTCGGCCGAAGCGCTGCTCGACTCGATCCTGTCCGCGGTCCCGGTGCCGCAGGAGAGGGCACGGGCGTGATCCGCCCGCGCCGGGCGTGCTGACGGGCAACGGCCGGGCCGTGGCGGCCGCCGGGCCGCTGCTGCTGGCGGCGGGGGCCGTGACGGGCTGGTTCGAGCTGACGATGCTCGGCGTGGCCTGCGTGCTGGCGGTCGCCGCCGCCCTCTGGTGGCTGCTGCGGCGGCCCGACCTCGTGGTGAGCCGCGAGATCGCGCCCGCCCGGGTCAGCGACGGCGAGCATGCCGTCGGCACGCTGACGGTCACCAACGTCGGCGCGCGGCGCAGCCCGCCGCTGCTGGCCACCGAGCCGGTCGGCGGCCGGCGGGTCGGGGTCCGCCTGCCGAGCCTGCGCCCGGGCGGCGACGCCCGCGTGTCCTACGACCTGCCGACCGACCGCCGGGGCGTCCACGCCGTCGGGCCCCTCACGCTGGCCCGGTCCGACCCCCTGCGGCTGGTGCTCGCGGCCCGCGAGCACGGGTCGCGGACGGTGCTGGCGGTCCATCCTCGCGTCCACGCGGTGGAGCCCGTCCCGACGGGCCGCGCCCGCGACATGGACGGGCCCACCTCGCTGTCGGCGCCGCAGGGCGGCATCGCGTTCCACAGCCTGCGGGAGTACGTGCCGGGCGACGACCTGCGGCTGGTGCACTGGCGGTCGACCGCCCGCGCCGGCCAGCTGATGGTGCGCCACAACGTCGTGCCCAACGAGCCCCGGCTGCTCGTGGTGCTCGACACGAGCGCCGCGCCGTACACGCCGGCGTCCTTCGAGGACGCAGTGCGGGTGGCCGCCTCGCTCTGCAGCGCGGCGTGCGAGGCCGGCTTCCCGCTGCGCCTCGCCACCACCGGCGGCGCGGTGGCGTCCGCCGAGGCGCGCAGCGCCGGTCCGGGCCCCGTGCTCGACCTGCTGGCGGGCGTCGAGGCGTCGGCGGACGACCCGGGCCTTGCGGGGTTCGTCCGGCTGCTGCCCGACGACGACGGCGTGTCGCTGGGTGTGGTGACGGGCCAGGCCCCGCCGGGCTACCTCGGCCTCGTCGCGGCGGCGCGGGGCCGGTTCGACATGGTGAGCATCGTGCAGGTCGGCGAGGAGTTCGACCGGGCCCCGGCCGCCGTGGCGGGCGCGTTCGTCGTCAACTGCCGCACGAGCGACGACTTCGCCCGGGTCTGGAACCGGGGCGTCCGCCGCTGAGGACTCGAGCGACCGGCGTCAGCCGGCGCCGTTCGACAGGACGATCGCCGCCAACTGGGTGCGGTTGCGGATCCCGAGCTTGCGGTAGATGCCCTGGAGGTGGAAGTCCACGGTCTTGACGCTCACGAAGAGCTGCTCGGCGGCCTGGCGGTTGGACAGGCCGTGGCCGACCGCGAGCGCCACCCGCAGCTCGGCCTCCGTCAGGCGCGATGCCAGGGAGCGGGTCGTGCTGGTGGCCTCGCCCCGGGCCGCCGACGCCCGCTGGCTCCAGCTGCGGGCACCCAGCCGGTCGAACATCGTCCGGGCGGTGGCGAGGTCGCGGGCGCCGTCGGCCCGCCCGCCGGCGCGCAGCCGGTGCTCGCCCCGGGCGAGCAGCGTCCGGGCCTCCTCGAACACGGCCTTGATGCTCCGGAAGCCGTCGAGCGCCGCAGCGAAGCGCTCCTCGGGGTCGCCCTCGCCGAGCAGCGCCGCGCAGCGGTGCGCCGCCGCCGTGGGCCACACGCGGCCCGCGACCTGCGCCTGGCGCTCGAGGATGGCGAGGTGGGCCCGGGCGTCGTCGGTCCGCCCCGCGCCGGCCAGTGCCTCGATGTAGTCGGCCTGCCACCACAGCCAGCCCGGCTCGGGCACCGCGGTGGCGTCGGCGATCTCGTCCATCGCCTCGGCCGCCTCGCGGAAGCGGCCGGCGCCCAGCTCGAGCAGGCCGATGGCGGTGACGGCGTAGACGCCGATCTGGCCGATGCCCAGGTGCCACGCGGCGTCGACCGCCTGGGCCGCGTGCGACCGGCACTCCTCCTCCTGGCCGAGGCCGGCCTCGATGCGGGCCAGCTCCGCGTACGACAGCGGCACGAGGTGCCCGAGCCCCACCGCCCGCTGGAGCGAGATGAGCTGGCTCATCTCGGCCGCGGCCTCCGCCCACCAGCCGACCCGCCACATGCACTCGACCAGCATCAGCCGGGAGAACGCCGACCGGCCCGACAGCCCGCCCGTGTCGCCCTGGTGGATGAGCTGGCGCAGCAGGTCGATGGCCGCCGGGGCGTCGTCGCACACCATGTAGGCGAAGGCGCAGAGATGCAGCACGCCCTCGACGCCGTCGAGCTGGTTGTCGGGGCCGAAGACGGCGATGGCCAACTGCGCGATCGGCGTCATGCGCTCGGCGGGGTCCTCGCCGCTGCCGCCGCACAGCTCCAGGACGATGATGCACGCCTGCGCGGCGAGCTGGACGGCGAGATCGCCGTCCTCCTCCGCCGCCTCGGCCGCCCGGCGGGCGTTGTCGAGGGCGCCGGGCAGGTCGAGGTTGATGAGCCGCGCCCCGGCCCCGTGCAGCAGGAGCAGCGCGGCGGCGCCCGGGTCGTCCTCCCGCAGGGCCAGCGCGTGCAGCTCGAAGCGCGGGATGGCGGCCGCGGGGCCCTTGAGCCAGATCTCCGCCTGTCCGAGCACCGCCGCCATGCGGCCCTTGGCCAGGGGATCCTCGACGGTCTCGATCACCGGGGCCAGCGTGTCGCGCGCCCGCACGTGGTCGCCGCTGGTGAAGCAGGCGAGGGCGGCGAGCATCAGGCTGTCGGCCCAGAACGTGCGGTCGGTGGTGAGCCGGGCCGCCTGCTCGTAGGCCCGGATGGCGGCGGCCAACGCACCGCGCCGGCTCGCCGCGCCGCCCAGCGCCACCATCTGCTCGGCCACGGTGTGGTCGGGTCCGACCACGCTCTCGGACAGGTGCCAGAGCGCGGCCTCGTGCTGCCCGACCTCGCCGGCGGCCTCGGCCAGCGCCCGGTGCAGCTCGCGCTGGCGCCCGATGTCGAGCAGGTGCAGCACGGCGGCGCGCATCAGCGGGTGGCGCCACGTGACCCGGCCCTCGACGATCCGGACGACGCCGCTGCTCTCGGCCGGGGCGAGGCCGGCGACGCGGCTGCCGACGCGGTCGAGGGCGCGCGCCAGCGTGGCGACGTCGTCGTCGCCCACCAGCGCGGCGGCGCCGAGCGCGGTGAGCGTGGCGTCCGGGAGCTTGGCGAGCTGGGCGCCGAACGAGTCGACGAGCCGGTCACCGATGGGCAGCACGGCGGGCAGCGGCGCCGCCCCGGTGCACTGCCCGGGGGTGAGGCCGCGGCCGGCCTCCATCAGGGCCAGGGGGTTTCCCCGGGTGAGCTCCCAGCAGCGGCCGGCGACCTCGTCGGCGACGCCCGCCTGCCCGAGCAGCTCGACGGCGGCCTCCCGGGGCAGGCCCCGCAGGTCGAGGCGGTCGAAGTCGGTGCGGTCCAGCAGGCAGGGCAGGCCGCTGCGCTGGGCGAACAGGAAGCCGACCCGGTCGGCCTCGCAGCGATGCGCCGCGAACACCAGCGATTCGAGGCTCGACTGGTCGAGCCACTGGGCGTCGTCGATGGCCACGAGCACGGGCGTGTTCTCGGCGGCCGCCGACACGAGCGCGAGCGTGGCGCCGTGCACCATGAGCAGCCTGCCGTCGGCGTCGACCAGGCCGAGCGCGCCCCGCAGGGCGCGGGCCTGGCTGGCGTCGAGGGCGTCGAGGCGGTCGAGGAGGGGGCGCACGACGGCGGAGAGCCCGCTGAAGGCCAGGGCCTGCTCGAACTCGATGCCGGTGGCCCGGAGCACGGTGAAGCCGCGCTGGCGGGCCTCGCCGATGGCCCAGTCGACGAGCACCGACTTGCCCAGTCCGGCGTCGCCGGTCAGGACCGTCACCCGTGACTGGGCGGCGGCGACGTCGTCGAGCATCGAGGCGAGCGACTTCATCTCGTCCTCGCGCCCGACCGGCTGATCGACTGCCGTCACCGCTCCGTGTTCGACCATTCTCTCCCGGCCCCCCAGGGGCCGGCCGGTACAGCGGTGACCTACCGCGTCAAGGCCGGCTGCACCGCTGATCGTACGCCACCTGCAACGCGCTGTAACAGCGCGACGTCCCGGGGACCGGCGGCGTGACGCAGGCCACGTCCCAACTGGGAATTCACCCGGTGCGCCGGCGATGTGCCCTGGCGCACGATGCCGTCGGCTGGTGTGCGTGTCGGACCATCACCCCCGTCGACCCGCCACCAGCCCCTTCTCGTGGACAACCCCCTCAAGGAACGACGACGACCGATGCGGGCAACCCCCGGAGAGCGACTGGTGGAGCTGACGCTGTGCTGCGCGATGACGTGCGTGGCCGGCCTCGTCTTCGCCGACTTCTTCTCCGGGTGGCGGTTCGCGGCGCATGTGGTGCCGGCTGCGGCGGCGGCCACGGTCGTCGTCGGCGGAGCGTGCGCCCGGGGCTGGCGGCCCGGGCGCACC
>DASSGC010000218.1:0-3071 GCA_035693765.1 Acidimicrobiales bacterium | reverse complement strand
TCGAGCCGGGCGAGGCAGCGTCCAGCGGGCACGGGCGCCTCCGTCTAGCTACTTCGACCTGAAGAAGTGGGTGCCGCCGGCGGGTGGGGGGTGTAGCGGACTGCTGGTGGGCTATCGGGCGTGTGGGGCTGCATGTTGTCGTCCTGCTCGTTCCCGCCAAGCCCCTTCTGGTTGCACTTCTCGGTGCTTTCAGCGCGTCGTGGACGCGCTGGGAGAGCGGTGTGCCGGTCTCATGTGGCCGCCGTTTCGGGCTGCTCCTGGGCGGTCGCGGGGCCGGCCCGTTGTCGCTCGGCCTCGACGGTGAGGGCGCTGATCTTGGTGGCGTCGTGGGCGAGGATGCCCCAGCCGCACCAGGTGGCGGCACCGGTCTCGCTGTCGGTCAGGGTGCGCCGCCACCCGTAGGCACGTTTGAGCAGTTCATGGCGGGGCGCCGCCCTGGTGGATGAAACTCTTGGGGTCGCCCGCTGACGCCGTTTACCTCTGGTGCTTGTAGCCCGCGTTTGAGCATGGCGTTGGGGTCGTTCGGGCACCCCGGATTGTTGCTTCGAGCACGTGTCTCAGAATCGTCTGTCCTCGACCCTGCGGGTGGCGTCAGCTGGTTGGGAGTCGACCTCAAGGGGGACGAGGTGGAAGTGATGGTGGACCGGGTCGCCGGTCTGGATGTGCACAAGCGCACGGTGACGGTGTGCGTGCGCACGCCGGACGGCTCGGGTGGCCGCAGGGAGCAGAAGCGCACGTTCCCGACCTATTACGGGGACCTGTGCGAGATGCGTGACTGGCTGGTCGCTGAGGGCGTGGCGCTGGTGGTGATGGAGGCCACGGGCGTGTTCTGGAAGCCGCCGTGGATGGTGCTGGAGGACGTCGATGGTGTCGAGTTGCGGTTGGTCAACGCCCGCCATGTGCATCAGGTGCCTGGCCGCAAGACCGACGTGGGCGACGCGGCGTGGCTGGCCCAGCTCGCCGAGGTGGGCCTGTTGGCGGGGTCGTTCGTGCCTGACCGGGAGGTTCGTGACCTGCGCGACCTGACCCGGTACCGCAAGCGGCTGGTGCAGGACCGCACCCGGGAGGGCCAACGCATCGAGAAGGTCCTCGAAGACGCCGGCGTGAAGTTGGCGTCGGTGGCGTCGCGGACGTTGGGCAAGTCGGGCCGGGCGATGCTTGACGCGCTTATCGCCGGCGAGCGGGATCCCGAGGTGTTGGCTGGGCTCGCGCAAGGCCGGCTCAAGGCCCGCTCGGCGGACCTGGCCAGGGCGATGGCCGGCCAGGTCCGGGACCATCACGTCCGGATGCTCCGGTTCCATCTCGGTCACATCGACGCGCTCAACGCCATGATCGCCGAGCTCGACACCAGCATCGACGACATGGTCGCTCCCTATGTGGCCAAGGCCGAGCGGTTGCGCACGATCCCCGGGATCGGGCTGTTCGTCGCGATCGTGATCCTGGCCGAGTGCGGCCTGGACATGGCCAGTTTCCCGACCCCGGCGCACCTGGCGTCGTGGGCCGCGTTCTGTCCCGGCAACAACGAATCCGGTGGCAAGCACCGATCCGGCAAGACCCGCCACGGCAACGTGTGGCTCGCTGACGCTCTCACCCAAGCCGCCTGGGCCGCGTCACGCACCGACACGTTCCTCGCTGCCCGGTTCCGGCGCCTCCGCAGCCGGCTCGGCGCCAAACGCGCCATCACCGCGGTCGCGCACTCCATGCTCATCGCCATCTGGCACGTCCTTCACGACGACGTCGACTACAACGACCTCGGCGCCGACTGGCACGACCGGATCAACCCCCAAGCCCGGACCCGGTCCCTGGTCCGCCAGCTCGAAGCCCTCGGCCACACCGTCACCATCGAATCTGTCGCCTGACCAGAGCGACCCGCAACCCACCAATCGTCGGGGCTACACCCCGACCTGCTGGCGCGCCCGAACATCACCCGCAACGAACGAGTTTCGTCTCAGGAGCCGGTCGCAGCGCTCGAAGTGCACTGAGTAGCGGCGCCGGACGGCCGCGTGTCCGAGGGCGGTGGCGAGGAACGTCTTGCCGACGCCGACGGGTCCCATGATCACTGCGTTGTGGCCGCTGTCGACGAAGCGCAGGGAGCACAGCTCGTTCCAGACGGCGTGGTCGTAGGTGACCTTGGCGGTGTTGTCCCAGCGGTCCAGGGTCATGGTCGGGTCGAGACCGGCGGCGCGGGCGCGGCGATCGGCCGAGGTGGTGTCGCGGCGGGTGACCTCGTCGGCGAGGACGAGCTCGAGGAACTCGGCGTGACCCATCGCGCCGGACTGGGCGAGCGCGAGCCGTTCGGGGAGTGTGTCGAGGCAGCGGCCGAGCTTGACCCGGCGCAGCAGCGCGCGGAGCTCGGGCGTGACGGTCGGCGCGCTCATCGCGCACCGCCGTTGGCGCGGCGGGTGGCGAAGTGGCCGGGGTCGCGAGCGAACCGGCCGGGCACGACCACGCCCGGCAGCGACGGCTGCGTCGGCGTGTTCTCGGTGGCGCGTTCGAGCATGCGGCCGATGAGCCCGACGTTGACCGCTTCGTGCTCGAGGGCGCTGGCGCACGCGGCATCGACACGCTCGGCGCCCCACTTCTTCACGAGGCCCAACAGCGCGTAGACCTGACGCATCTTGGTCCAGGGCAGTGGATGCTCCAACAGCGCGCCGGCGAACGCGCCGATGGCCGGGCCGTGCCCGGCGGCGAGCCGGCGGAGATGGTCCAGGTCACGCATCGCGTAGACCGTCCGCTCCGAGGGCAGGTCGTCGGGGTCGGTCACCCGCCCGCCTGGCTGCTGGCGGGGATGAACCTTGACGAGCTGACCGCGGGCGAAGACCCGCACCAGCGTGCGGTCGGCACGCACCTCGACGCGTTGGCCGATCAAGTTGCCGGGGATCGAGTAGAGCGCGCGGGCGACTTCGATGTGGTGGTCGCGGTGCACCTTGGCCGTCGTGTAGATCGGCACGTCGTAGACCGCTGTCGGCGCCGGTCGCAGCCGATGCTGCTCCTCGACCCGGAACACCTCCGCCGGGCGAGCCTGGATCGTGCCGTGCACTCGCATCCCGGCCCGCTCCCGGCACCACTCC
>DASSGC010000217.1:0-25348 GCA_035693765.1 Acidimicrobiales bacterium | reverse complement strand
CTTCCGCAACGGCAACCTGGTGGTGGGGCCGGGCGGCCTGCGGGCCGTCCTCGACTGGGAGCTGGCCCACGTGGGCGACCCGCTGGAGGACCTGGGCTGGCTGTGCGTGCGGGCCTGGCGGTTCGGCGCCGCGCCCCGGGTCGGGGGCTTCGGGTCGGTCGACGACCTCGTGGCCGGCTACGAGTCGGTGTCGGGCACGACCGTCGACCGGGCCGCGCTGGCCTGGTGGGAGGTGCTGGGGACGCTCAAGTGGGGGATCATCTGCGTGGTGCAGGCGGCGACGCACCTGACCGGCGTGGTGCGCTCGGTGGAGCTGGCCGCGATCGGTCGCCGGGTCTGTGAGGTGGAGTACGACCTGCTCCTGGTGCTGCCGTGACCGCCCCCCACGACGCGCCGACCGCGGCCGAGCTGGTGGAGGCCGTGCGCGAGTTCCTCGAGGGCGACGTGATGGCGGCCACCGAGGGCCGTGTGCGCTTCCACGCCCGGGTGGCGGCCCGGGTGCTGGCGACGGTCCAGCGCGAGATGGAGGCCGGCGACGACCTCGCCCGGGCCCACGCCGCCCGGCTGGCGACGCTGGGCGTGGCCGGCGAGGCCGAGCTGGCGGCGGCCATCCGGTCGGGCTCGCTCGACGACCGCTGGGACGAGGTGGCCGCGGTGGTGCGGGCCACGGTGCTCGACAAGCTGGCGGTGGCCAACCCCGGCTACGCCGCCGGCTGAGCTCCCGACCGCTCGTCCGACCGCTCCCCGCGGGGCCGCGGGCGCGTGCGGGACTGTCACAGGCCGTCGCTACGATCCTCCGGTTCTGATCGAGGCCGTGGAGCGACGCGATGACCCTGGCGGTGACGGTGGTGTGCCAAGACGGCGTGGTGGTGGCCGCGGACAGCCGCACCACGCTGGCCAACCACCGCATGCTGCGGGTGGGCAGCGACTACACGCACAAGGTGTTCGGGTCGGGCCAGGTGGCCATCGCCACCTACGGCGAGGCGTTCGTGCTCGACCGCAGCGTGGCCAGCCACATGGCGGAGTTCGCCGCGCGCGAGCTCGGCGGCTGCGAGCACCCCGGGCCGACGGCGCGGCGGCTGGCCGACTTCATGGGCGACCGCTACGACCGCGACGTGGCCGCCGAGCCGGACGACGCACCTCCCCGGGTCGCCACCCTCGGGTTCCTGGTCGGCGGGTACGACGACGCCGGCGTGGGCGAGGCGTGGGAGGTCACGCTCCCGGAGCGCACGGTCGACCCCATCGCCACCAGCGCGGACGGCGGCGGCGCCGCCTGGCGGGGCCAGTCCGACGTGGTCACCCGCATCATGCGCGGTTCCGACCTCGAGCTGCTGGAGCAGCTCGCCGCGCTCCACGACGCCCGCGACGAGCTCGCCACGCTGACGCCGCTGCTCGACGCCTGCGGCTACCGCATCCCGTTCGAGTCGATGAACCTGCAGGACGGCATCGACTTCGCCGTGCTGTGCATCCGCACCACCATCGACGTCCAGCGCCTGACGCTGGGACCGGTCGCCACCAGCCCCGAGTTCTCGTGGCCGGGCGTGGGCGGTCCCATCGAGATCGCCACCGTCACCGCCACCGGCGGGTTCGGGTGGGTGCAGCGGACGGCGCTGCAGGGCGAGCGGCCCGCAGGCCTCGCCGAGGGCCAGGCGTGATGCCGGCGGGCGCCGCCGCGAGCCGCAGCGCCGGGCGGGCGGGTCAGAAGCGGCGGATCAGCGCGTCGGCCGGTTGCTCGTCGCGCGTGACGTACGTGCACCGCTTCCGCTGGCTGTCGGTCACCCACACGCGGGATCGGACGTACTCGCGGATGCTGTCGTCGGCTTCGGCCGGGTCGTCGGGGTCGAGCAGGGGCGTCGTGAGCGCGGCGCCCCGCAGCTTGCTCGGGGTTGCGATGTGGGACATGCGTCCTCCGGGCGGCTGGTCGACACCGACAGACTACCCCGTCGGGGTCGACCGCGGTGTCCGCCGTCTCACAGGTGGCCGCACGCCTTGGCGTCGGCCGTCAGGGCGTCCCGGAAGGCGGGGTGGGCGATGGCGATCAGCGCCCGGGCCCGCTGCGAGATCGACCGCCCCCGCAGCTCCGCCACGCCGTACTCGGTGACCACCTGGTCGACCGTGTTCTTGGTGGTGGTCACCATCGAGCCCGGCGTCAGCGTGGCCCTGATGCGCGAGGTCGTGCCGTGCGCCGCCGTCGACGGCAGCACCACGAAGGCCCGGCCGTGCGGCGAGTACATGGCGCCCCGGGCGAAGTCGGCCTGCCCGCCGCTCGACGACCAGTACCGCCCGGCCACGGTCTCCGAGGCGCACTGGCCGACCAGGTCGATCTCCGTCGTGGCGTTGATCGACACGAAGCAGCGCTCCTGGCCGATCACCCGGGGATCGTTGACGTAGTCGACGGGGAGCATCTCCACGGCCGGGTTCTGGTCGAGGAAGTCGTACAGGGCCGCGCTCCCGAGAGCGAAGGTGCCGACCATCTTGCCGGTGCGGAGGCGCTTGCGGGTGCCCGTGATCACGCCCCGCTCGACGAGCTCGATCAGCCCGTCCGACAGGAGCTCGGTGTGGATGCCGAGGTCGCGGTGGTCGGTCAGGCGGGCCAGCAGCGCGTTGGGGATGCCGCCGATGCCGGTCTGGAGGGTGGCCCCGTCGGGCACGCGCTCGGCCACGTGCCCGGCGATGGCCTCCTCGACCGCGTCGGGCTCCCGCGGCGCGACCTCGACGAGTGGGCGGTCGACCTCGGTCCAGCCGACCACCTGGCTGAAGTGCACCTGGTTGCGCCCGAAGGTGCGGGGCATGCGGGCGTTGACCTCGAGGAAGAACGGCACCGTCCCGACGAAGCCACCGACGTAGTCGCAGTTGGTGCCGAGCGAGAAGTACCCGTGCCGGTCCATCGGCGCGGCGGCCGCCACCACCAGCGAGCAGCGCGTCGACTCCCGGAGCAGCCTCGGCACCTCGCTGAAGTGGTTGGGCACCAGCTCGCACCCGCCCTCGTGGTAGGCGGCCCGGGTGATCGGCGACAGGAAGTACGACACGTGCTCGAGGTGGTCGCGCATCGTGCCGTGGAGGTAGGGCCGGTCGTGGAGGGCGTGCATCTGGTGGATGCGGACGCCCCGGAACCGTTCGGCGCCGGCCTCCATGGCGTCGATGACCGACACGGGCTCCCCGTTGGCCAGCGGGACGATGACGTCGGCGCCGTCGCACAGGTGGTCGAGCACGGCCTCGGCCGTCGTCGGCCGGCCGGGGTCCCGAGAGCTGCTCATGGCCCCGTTGTACCCCGTGCCGCGACTTGCGCAGCCCGAGGGCGGGTACGGGTCTCCCCATGAGGTTCAAGATGGGATTCGCTATCGGTTTCGCCGCCGGCTACTGGGCGGCGCTCAAGTCCAGTGACGAGCGCCGGGCCCAGGTCGAGGAGATGGTGGGCAAGGTGCGGGACGACCCGCGTGTCTCCCACGTGGCCGAGGTGGTGACGCGGGACGTGAGGCGTGTCGGCGACGCCGTGGAGGCACGGATGACCGCCGTCGGCGACCGCGCCGCCGACAAGGTCGCCGACGTCATCGAGCCGAACGGCACGACGACGCCGTCGTCCGGCGCTCGGGCCTGACGCCGCCCCTCCCGCGGGCGGGGGCGCGGCGCTGCGCGACCATCGTGGGAGTGGACGGGACGACGGAGACCCCGAAGGCGATCGAACAGGCGCCGCCCGCCGGTGCTGACCGAGCCGAACGGTGGCGGTCGACGGCGCGGGCGGCCGGGCGCCGGGCCGGGGCGGTCGGCCGGCGCGGCGCGTCCGACATCGCCGGGTTCTTCCGCCGGCATCCCGTCGCGCTGGGTCGCGCGCGGATCGTGGGGTTCGCCTTCGTGGGCGCCATGCTGGCAGTCGCCCTGCTGGGCCACGTGCCGGCCAAGGTCGGCCCGTTCGAGACCACGCTGGCCGCCCGGCCGGCGCTGACGGGCCACACGATCGTCCACCTCGCACCGCTGGGCACCATCGACCTCGATACCCACGACTGGCCCCTGTCCCTCGACCTGCGGGTCGACGAGATCGGGGTGGCCGACGCCGAGGCCATCGCCAACGACCCCCGGGCCGTCGACCGGCTGGGCGACCAGGTGGCCGACGAGGTGCGCTCGGCCCTGCTCGGGCTCGTGGTCCGGTGCGTGCTCGTGGCGCTGCTGGGTGGCGTCGCCGGCGCCCTGGCGGCCCGGTTGAGCTGGCGCGCCGCGCTGGGCGGCGTGGGCGTGGGGTCGCTGATGGTGGTGGCCGTCGGCGGCGGCGCCGCCCTCACCTTCGACAGCGGGGCGGTGGCCGAGCCGCGCTACACGGGCCTGCTCACCCGCGCGCCGACCGCCGTGGGCGATGTCGAGCGGGTGCTCGACCGGTTCGGCGAGTACCGGGCCCAGCTCGCCGACCTCGTCGACAACGTGGCCACGCTCTACCTGGCGGGCGAGAACCTGCCGACGTTCGAGCCCGGCCGCACGATCCGGGTGCTGCACGTCAGCGACGTCCACCTCAACCCCGGGGCGTTCGACCTGATGCGCCGCCTGACCGACCAGTTCGGCGTGGATGCGATCGTCGACACGGGCGACGTGACCGACTGGGGCACCGATCCCGAGGCGGCGCTGGTGGGGCAGATCGGGTCGCTCGGGGTGCCCTACGTCTACGTGCGGGGCAACCACGACTCGCGCAGCACGCAGGACGCCGTGGCGGCCCAGCCCAACGCCGTCGTCCTCGACGGCGAGCCGGCCACGGTGGCGGGTCTGCGGTTCTGGGGGATCGGCGACCCCCGCTACACGCCCGACAAGAGCGAGCCGGTGGGCGGTGCCTCGGAGAAGGAGCGGGCGGAGGCGTTCGCACCGCAGGTGGCCGGCCTGCTGAGCGACGACGAGCCACCCGCGGTCGACGTGGTGCTGATCCACGACGAGCGGGCGGCCGGCGACCTGGGCGGGACGGTGCCGCTGGTGCTCTCGGGCCACACCCACCAGGCCCGTGCCGGCCGGATCGAGCCGCGGGAGGCCGACGAGCCCGACGAGGCCGACGAGGCCGACGACGCCGGCGGGTCGTCGACGTCCGCGGACGGCGCGACGACGAGCGACGACACGGCCGTGCCGGCGGAGGAGCAGGAGACGCTGCTGCTGGTCGAGGGGTCGACGGGCGGGGCCGGGCTGCGGGGCCTCCAGGGCGAGGAGCCCGAGCCGCTCACGGCGTCGATCCTCTACTTCGACCCGGCCACCCGCCGGCTGCTGGCGTACGACCGGATCACGGTGTCCGGCCTGGGCGGCACGGGTGCCACCATCGAGCGCCATGTGGTCGGTGCCGACGACGGCGCCGGGTAAGAGGCCGAGCGGATAGGGCGCTCGCCACGGCCTACGCGTGGGGATTTGGCAGGGAAGCACCAGCTCCACAGCTCGGCCGACCGGCAACGCAGCACGGTGACACGCGCCGCCGTGACCTATCCGCTCGGCCTCTGAACCGTCGTTACGCTGACCGGGTGGGTTCGGCTGGGGACGACGGCGCGCTCGGGGGCGGCACCTCCGGCGGCGCGGCACGCGTCGTCGTGGTGTCGGACACGCACCTGTCGCCGCGGGCGCCCGAGGCGGTGGCCAACTGGGCCGCGGTGGTCGACCACGTCGCCGCCACCGCGCCCGACCTGGTGGTCCATGCCGGGGACGTCACGGCCCAGGGCGACGAGCGGCCGGACGAGCTGACCTTCGCGGCCGACCACCTGGGCCGCCTCGCAGCCCCGCTGGCGCTGGTGCCGGGGAACCACGACGTCGGCGACCCGCCGTCCGCCGTCGGCGGCCACGGCGTGCTCGTCGACGCCGACCGGCTGGCCCGCTTCCGGTCGACCTTCGGGACCGACCGGTTCGTGGTGGACGTGGGCCGGTGGCGGGTCGTGGGCCTCGACGCCCAGGTGCTGGGGTCGGGCCTGGCCGCCGAGGACGACCAGTGGCAGTGGCTGGAGGCCGAGCTGGCGGCGGCCGCCGGGCCGTCCCCGCATGTGGCGGTGGTGCTCCACAAGCCGCTGGCGACGGGCCCCGGCGACGGGCGGCACCCGCGCCGCTACGTGCCGCCCGCGGCGGTGCCGCGCCTGGCCGCGCTGCTGGACGCCGCCGGTGCCGCCGTGGTGGTGTCGGGCCATGTGCACCAGTGGTTGCGCCACGCACCGGACGGCGTGCTCCACGTGTGGGCACCGACGTCGTGGGCGGTGCTCCCCGACAGCTGGCAGCCGCCCGTGGGCCACAAGGTGACCGGGGTGGTCGAGCTCGTCCTGCACGACGACGGGCGGGTCGACGCCGACCTCGTGCGCCCGGTGGGCCTGGGCCACCACATGGCCGGGTCGGGCATCGGCGACCCCTACGCGGCGGACGGGTGACCGCGACCGAGGCCCACGCCGACCTGGTCGTGGTGGGCGGCGGGGCGATGGGCCTGGCCACCGCCTGGGCCGCCGCCCCCCGGGCGCGGGTGGTGCTGGTCGAGCGGTTCGCCGCCGGGCACGAGCGCGGCGCCTCGCACGGCGCGGAGCGCATCTGGCGCCACGCCTATGTCGAGCCGGCGTACGTCGACATGGCGCTGGCGGCCGAGGAAGGGTGGCGCGCGCTGGAGCGGGCCGCAGGCCGCCCGCTCCTGCACCGGGTCGGGTGCGTGGAGCACGGCGAGGGCGGCGACCTCGACGGGCTGGCGGCGAGCGCGGGGTCCCGGGGGGTGCGCACCGAGCGCCTGACCCCGGGCGAGGCGGCCCGGCGGTGGCCGGCGCTGAACTTCGCCACCGATGTGCTGGTGCAGCCCGACGCCGGCTGGGTGCGGGCGGCCGACGGGCTCGCGGCGCTGGCCGCCGAGGCGGCGCGGGCCGGTGCCGACCTGCGGTTCGGGGCGCCCGTGATCGACCTGGCGCCGGTCGCCGGCGGCGGCGTGCGCGTGGTGACGGCCGACGGGCGGGCCGCTGCGGCGCCGGTGGTGGTGGTGACGGCGGGGGCCTGGACGAGCGACGTCCTGGCGCCGTTCGCCGTGCCGCTGCCGCCCCTCGTGACGACCGAGGAGCACGTGTTCTTCGTGGCCCGACGGCCGGGCGCCGTGGTCCCGTCGTTCATCCACTGGGCCGGCCCCGACCGCTACGGGCTGCCCGCGGCCGACGGCCGGGTGAAGGTCGGCGAGCATCACACCGGCGCGGTGACCACGGGCGACACGCGGTCGGGCGTGCCCGACCCGGACCGCGTCGCCCGCACCGAGGCCTACGCCCGGGACTGGCTGCCGGGCGTGGTGCCCGAGGTGACGGGCGCGACGACGTGCCTGTACACGTCGACGCCGACCCGGCACTTCGTGCTCGACCGCTGGGGCCCGGTCGTGGTCGGGGCCGGGTTCTCGGGGCACGGGTTCAAGTTCGTCCCCGAGGTCGGCCGGCGGTTGGCGGCCCTCGCCCTCGACGGCGCCCCGGCGGTGGCGCCGTTCAGCTTCGCCGCGCACGCCACGGCGGGCTGACCGCCGGCCGTCCCGCCAACGTCAGACGGCGTGGCGGCGGCGGACGCGGCGGACGGCGCGCGTGGCCTCCTGGACGGCGAGCACGGCGAAGAACTCGGCCACCGCGAGGCCGGCGACGGTGGCGCCCGCCGCCGTGCCCTGGTGGTAGCTCACGGTGAGCCCGGCCACGACGGCCACCGCCCCCAGCGCCACGGCCGTCAGCATGATCAGGGGCACCCGCCGCACGAGCAGCCCGGCCGTCGCCGGCGGGCCGATGAGCAGGCCGAACACCAGGAGCGTCCCGATGGCCTGGAACGACGCCACGATCGAGGTGGCCAGCAGCGCCAGCAGCGCGGCGTGGGCGAGCCCGGGGCGGAGCCCGAGCGTGGCGGCCTTGTCCTCGTTGAACGCCAGGGCGAGGAACGGCCGGTACAGCACCGTGGAGGCCAGCACCACGACGGCCACCCCCACCGCCTGGCCCCGGAGGTCACCGGGCGTGACGCCGAGCACGTCGCCGAACAGCAGCGCGGTGATGTCGGTGGAGAAGCTGTCGGACCGGGAGATGATCACGACCCCGAGGGCGAGCATGCCCACGAACAGCAGGCCGATCCCGGTGTCCTCGTGCACCCGCGCGCGCCGGGTCACGAGCGTCACGGCGCCGCTCATCACGAGCGCGGCGGCGAAGGCGCCGACCGCCGGGCTGAACCCCCACAGGACGGCCAGCGCCAGGCCGGGCACCACGCCGTGGGCGAGGGCGTCGCCCAGGAAGGTCAGGCCGCGCAGCACGACCCAGGTGCCGACCACGGCGGTGGCGGCGCTGGCCAGCAGCCCGGCCACGAGGGCCCGCTGCATGAACGAGGCTTCGAACGCCTCGCCGATCCAGCCGACGGCGAACCAGCCGATCACGTTCGTCATCGTGACCTCACGGGGCGAGGGCGCGGGCGATGCGGTCCGCGTCGGTACGGATCATCTCGATGTAGGTCGCGCCGTCGGAGCCGGGGTCCCCGAGCGACTCGCTGTACAGCTCGACCACCTCGACCTCGCCGACCTCGCCGGCCAGGGCGCCGGCCAGCGCCTCGGGTGACGAGGTGTCGGCGAATATCGCCCGCACGCCCTCGGCCTCGACGGTGGCGGCGAGGTCGTCGAGCTCGCCGGCGCTGGGCTCGGCCGACGTGGACAGCGAGGGGATGACGGTGCCGACGACCGTGAACCCGTAGCGGTCGGCGAAGTAGGCGAAGACGTCGTGGTTGGTCACCAGCTTGCGGTCGGCCGGCGGCACCGCCGCCAGCGTCCCCGCGACCTCCCCGTCGAGGGTACGGAGGTCGTCGAGGTAGGCCGCGGACCGGTCACGGTAGGCGGGGGTGTCGAGGTCGGCCACCCGGTCGGCCAGCTCGGCGGCGAGCGCCTCGGCCACGCCGATCATGCGGGCGGGGTCGGTGAAGAAGTGGGGGTCGACGTCGTCGCCGCCCCCGCTGCCGGGGAGCGGATCGGCGTGGTCGAGCGCGGTGAACACGGTGGCGCCGTCGGCCTCCGCGCTCCGGATGGCGTCGTCGAGGCCCGCTTCGAAGCCGCCCCCGTTGACCACCAGCAGGTCGGCCTCCCGCATGGCGGCCGCCTGCCGGGCCGACACCTGGAAGTCGTGGGGGTCGGTGTTGGGCGGCATCAGCACCTCGATGGTCGCGCTGTCGCCGACGAGGTGCGACACCACGTCGCCGAGGATGGTGGTGGTCACCACGACCGACGGCCGCCCGCCGCCGGCCGGGGAATCGGACCCCCCGCCGCACGCTGCGGCGGCCAGGACGGCGGAGAGCACCACGGCGGCGGCAGCGGGCGGGTGGCGGTGCATCGACGACCTCGTAACATGGGGCGGGCAAACGAGAATGACTCTCGGGATGGTACGCTAACGAGACTCATTCTCAATCGCAACCGTGACCGACCGCGACCGTGACCGATGGACACCCCACCGATGGACAGCCCCAGAACCCGTGCCGCCGCCTCGCCCCCGCAACCGGAGGGGCCTGGCGGTTCTGGCGGCGATCCCGCCCGCCAGGCGCGCGGCGGGACGGCCGTTCCGGGCGCGGCCGGGGCGGAGCCGGCGGGGGCGGCCGTTGCCGCGGCCGCGTCCGACCTCCTGCTGGCGTACGGGCAGCGGCCGGCGCTGTCCGGCGCCGACTTCACCCTGCCCGCCGGGCGCACCGTGGCGCTGATCGGCCCCAACGGGTCGGGCAAGTCGACGCTGCTCCGGGCGCTCGCCCGCCTGGTGGAGCCCCGGTCGGGGCGCCTCGACGTGCCGGCGTGGGCCCGGCGCGGCGCCGTGGCACTGGTCCTCCAGACCACCGAGGTCGACCGCAGCCTGCCCGTCACGGTGCGGGAGGCGGTGACGATGGCCCGCTACGCGGTGCGGGGTGCCTTCGGCCGGCTGCGGGCCGCCGACCATGCCGCGGTCGCCGCGGCGCTCGACCGCATGGGCGTCACCGAGCTGGCCGGGCGCCAGCTCCACGAGCTGTCCGGCGGGCAGCGCCAGCGGGCGCTGGTCGCCCAGGGGCTGGCCCAGGAGGCCGAGCTGCTGCTGCTCGACGAGCCGGTGACCGGGCTCGACGTCGTGTCCCGCGACCTGATCTTCGCCGCGGTGGCCGAGGAGCGACGGGCGGGGCGCACGGTGGTCGTGTCGACGCACGACCTCGACGACGCGCGGCGGGCCGACCTGGTCATGCTGCTGGCCAACCGGGTGGTGGCGCTGGGCCCGCCCGGCGACGTGCTGGTCGAATCGGCGCTGACCGCCGCCTACGGCGGGCGGGTGCTGCGGGTGGGCGGCGGTCTGCTCGTGATGGACGATCCCCACCACGCGCACGCCCACGGCTGACAGTGAGCACATCGCCGGTGCCGCCCGCCTCGTTCTCACTATTTCTCACTATTGGCTAGCCTGAGGCCATGCCCGCGACCGACGTGCACGAGATGGCGGCCCACCGCCTGCGGGCGGAGGGGCAGCGGTACACCCGGGCGCGGCGGGCGCTCGTCGACGTTCTGGCCAGCTCGGGCGCGCCGCTGGCCATCCCCCAGCTCCTGGAGCGGGACGGGACCCTCGCCCAGTCGTCGGCCTACCGCAACCTGAGCGTGCTCGAGCAGGCCGGCGTGGTCCACCGCATCGTCACGGCCGACGAGTTCGCCCGCTACGAGCTGGCGGAGCACCTCACCGGGCACCACCACCACCTCATCTGCTCGTCGTGCGGCGACGTCGCCGACTTCACCGTGTCGAGCGACCTGGAGGACGACCTCGACCGCGCGCTCGTCGGCATCGCCCGCGCGAACGGCTTCGTGGCCGACCACCATCGCCTCGACCTGGTGGGCACGTGCGCGAGCTGCCGCTGAGCCGGCCGGGCGATGGCAACCGGGTCATCGAGGAGTTCTTCGCCGCCCACCCCTGCCCCCGGTCCGGGCGCTGAGACCGGGCGCTGAGACCGGGCGCTAGGACCGGGCGCTAGGACTCGGTCCCGGGCCGGGGAGCAGGAGTCGCAGGCGCCGGCCGACCCCGGCGCCAGCGGGCAGGCGTCAGGTGCTCGGGGCGACGAACTGGAGGTCGAGCTCGATCCGGATCTTCTCGCCGAGGGCCAGCTTCTCGACGCCGAGGGGCATGTTGAAGTCGATGCCGTAGTCGCTGCGGGCGATCTGGGTCTCGGCCGTGAAGCCGGCGTGGGTGCTGCCGTCGATCGGGTAGGTCTCCACCCCGCTGAACTCGACCGGCAGGCTCACCGGCCGGGTGACCCCGTTGATGGTGAGGTCGCCGTCCATCTGGTACTCCCCGCCGCCGCCGGTGATCTTCGTCGAGCGGAACGTGATGGTGGGGTGCGTGTCGGCACTGAAGAAGTCGGTGCTCTTCAGGTGGGCGTCACGGTCGGCCTGGTTGGTGTCGACCGACGACACGTCGATCGACGCGGTCACGGCCACGTCGTCGAGGGTCTGGCCCACGGCCAGGGTGGCGGTGAAGTCGTTGAACCGGCCCCGGACGTTGGTGATGCCCAGGTGGCGGACCTTGAAGTGGACCCCGGAGTGGGTGGGGTCGACCGTCCACGTGCCGGACGCGAGGGGCAGGGCGGTCGTGGTGGCGTCGGACATTCGGGAACCCCCGTCGGGTTGGTGGTCGTGTAGCAGGTGAAGGTAGCGCAGGTGATGGTACAGGCTGTGACTGTGTTCACCATGACTGTAACAGCAGATATAGTTCTGCTAGCAACAATTACGAGAGGCAACTTGTCCGGTAGGCTGCCGCCGTGGACCCGGACACAGAGTCCGGCCGGGAGCCGGGCACCGAATCTTCGGGCACGGAATCAGACATGTGCCCGTACGCCGAGCAGGTCGCCGGCCGTCGCGCCGACGAGTCGGGCGTCGACCCGCTGCGCCTGCTCGTGGAGGACACCGCCGGGTTCGCGCAGGCCTACCTCCGCTGGATCGACCAGCAGGCGGCCGACGGTCTGACGCTGCCCCGGCTGCGGCTGGTCGAGCGCCTGCACTGCCAGGGCCCGGCCATGATGCGGACGCTGGCCGACGAGCTCGAGCTCTCGCCCCGCAACATGACGGCGCTGGTCGACAGCCTG
Organism: Acidimicrobiales bacterium; assembly: GCA_035693765.1. Classification (GTDB taxonomy): domain Bacteria; phylum Actinomycetota; class Acidimicrobiia; order Acidimicrobiales; family VFJN01; genus ZC4RG19. The sequence continues at coordinate 13,312 of DASSGC010000217.1, read as the reverse complement.
GAACGCGACGGGCTGGTCCGCCGGGTGCCCCACCCCCGCGACCGGCGGGCGATCATGGTCGAGCTGACCACCAGCGGCAACGCGGCCGCCGAGGGTGTGCTCGACCCCCAGATGGCGGCCATGAGCTGCCTGTTCACCGACCTGACGGACGACGAGCAGCGCGAGTTCCGAGTGATGTTGGGCAAGCTGCGCGCCGGCATCCTCCGCAGGAAGTCGGGCGGGCACCCGCTACCTTCCGGCCCGTGACCGCAGACGCCGACGCACCCGCATCGCCGCTCAACGAGCTGGGCTTCTACACCCTCGCCGGGCAACCCCGCTCGCCCCGAGACCTGATCGACGAGGTGCGGACGGGCGAGGCGCTCGGCCTCGGTTCGGCGTTCGTGTCCGAGCGGTTCAACGTGAAGGAGGCGGCCACCCTCTCGGGGGCGGTGGCGGCGGTGTCCGAACGGCTCGGCATCGCCACGGCCGCCACCAACCACAACACCCGCCACCCGGTGGTCACGGCGTCGATCGCCACGACGCTGCACCGGATGACGGGCGGCCGGTTCACCCTCGGGCTCGGGCGCGGCATCGATCCGCTGTTCGACGCCTACGGCCTCGCCCACATCACCTCCGCGCAGATCGAGGACTTCGTCGGGCTGGTCCGCCGCCTGTGGCGGGGTGAGGTGGTGATGGGCCACGACGGGCCCGCGGGCAGCTGGCCGGTCCTGTTCCTCGACCCCACCTTCGACGAGGACATCCCCGTCGGCCTCACCGCGTTCGGCCCGAACACCCTGGCGCTCGCCGGTCGGCTGGTCGACATGGTGGTGCTGCACACGTTCTTCACCGACGAGACCACCGCCCGGGCGGTCCAGGCCGTGCGCACCGCGGCCGAGCGGGCCGGCCGCGACCCGGGCGCCGTCCGGGTGTGGTCGTGCTTCGCCACCGTCGGCGACCACCTGCCCCACGACCTGGTGCTGAAGAAGACCGTGGGCCGCATGGGCACGTACCTCCAGGGCTACGGCGACCTCCTGGTGCGGACCAACGGCTGGGACCCGGCGGTGCTCGACCGCTTCCGGGCCGACCCCGCCGTCACGGCCGTGCCCGGCGCCATCGACGCCGTCGCCACCACCGAGCAACTGGAACGCATCGCCACGCTGCTGCCCGAGGAGTGGCTCGCGCCCGCCGCCCGCGGCTCGGCCGAGGCCTGCGCCAAGGCCGTGCTCGCCCAGTTCGACCTCGGCGTCGACGGCGTGATCATGCACGGCGCCAGCCCCGACGAGTTGGCCCCGGTGGTGGCCGCCTACCGCGACATCCGGCCGCCCGGGCGCTTCGACCACCTCGCCGCCAACCCCGGCCGCACCACCGCCGGAGCCTGATGGCCCGGCCTGCGGCGATCCCGGACGCGAGCAGCACGGCGCGCTGCCGGGGCCGGCGATCATCCCCGCGCCGGGATGTGGTGCGCCTGAACGGCCGCACCCCGCGCGCGCAGGGTGGTCGGGGTGGCGTTCTAGGCTGGACGCTCCTGCCGGTGCGTACCGGCGTCCGGCACCCCTCCGAATCCGGGAGCGCGCGTTGACAGACATAGAGGTCTGGCCGGGGCGTCCCTACCCGTTGGGCGCCACCTACGACGGCACCGGCACCAACTTCTCGGTGTTCTCCGAAGCCGCCGAGGCGGTCGAGCTGTGCCTGTTCGGCGCGGAGGGCGCCGAGCGGCGCATCCCGCTGACCGAGGTCGACGGCTTCTGCTGGCACGGCTACCTGCCGCGGATCGGCATCGGGCAGCGCTACGGGTTCCGGGTCCACGGCCCGTGGGATCCCGGCGCCGGCCACCGGTGCAACCCCAACAAGCTGCTGCTCGACCCCTACGCCAAGGCCGTCGACGGCGGCGTCGACTGGGACCAGGCGTGCTTCCCCTACAGCTTCGGCGACCCCGCCAGCCGCAACGACGACGACAGCGCCCCCCACGTGCCCAAGGGCGTGGTGGTGAGCCCGTTCTTCGACTGGGGCGCCGACCGCCCGCCCGACGTGCCGCTGCACGAGTCGGTCATCTACGAGGTGCACGTCAAGGGCTTCACCGCCACCCACCCGGAGATCCCCGAGCTGCTGCGGGGCACCTACGCCGGCCTCGGGCACCCCATCGCCATCGACTACCTGCGCGAGCTCGGCGTCACCGCGGTCGAGATCCAGCCGGTCCACCAGTTCGTGCACGACTCGCACCTGGTCGGGCGGGGCCTGCGCAACTACTGGGGCTACAACTCGATCGGCTTCTTCGCGCCCCACAACGAGTACTCGTCCGCGGGGTCGGACGGCTCGCAGGTGCCCGAGTTCAAGGCGATGGTGCGGGCGCTGCACGAGCAGGGCATCGAGGTGATCCTCGACGTGGTCTACAACCACACCGCCGAGGGCAACCACCTGGGCCCGGTCCTGTCGTTCAAGGGCATCGACAACTCGGCGTACTACCGGCTCGTCCCCGACGACCAGGCGCACTACTACGACACGACGGGCACCGGGAACAGCCTGAACATGGCGCACCCGCACGCCCTGCAGCTCATCATGGACAGCCTGCGGTACTGGGTGACCGAGATGCACGTGGACGGGTTCCGGTTCGACCTCGCCGCCACCCTCGCCCGCCAGTTCCACGACGTCGACCGCCTGTCGGCGTTCTTCGACCTGGTGCAGCAGGACCCCGTGATCAGCCAGGTGAAGCTCATCGCCGAGCCGTGGGACCTCGGCCAGGGCGGCTACCAGGTCGGCAACTTCCCGCCGCAGTGGTCGGAGTGGAACGGCCAGTACCGCGACACGGTGCGCGACGTGTGGCGCAGCCAGCCGGCCATCGTCGGCGAGCTGGCGCGGCGGCTCACCGGCAGCTCGGACCTGTACCAGGCCGACTCCCGCCGCCCCTCGGCGAGCGTCAACTTCGTCACCGCCCACGACGGGTTCACGCTGCGCGACCTGGTGTCGTACAACGACAAGCACAACGAGGCCAACGGCGAGGACAACCGCGACGGCGAGAGCTACAACCGCTCGTGGAACTGCGGCGTCGAGGGGCCCACCGACGACCCCGACGTGTCGGCCCTGCGGGCCCGCCAGCAGCGCAACCTGCTGGCCACGCTGTTCCTGTCCCAGGGCGTGCCCATGCTCCTGGCCGGCGACGAGGCAGGGCGGACCCAGGGCGGCAACAACAACGCCTACTGCCAGGACAACGCGACGTCGTGGTTCGACTGGTCGGCGATCGACGAGGAGCTGCTCGACTACACCAAGGCGCTCATCGCGCTCCGGCGCGACCACCCGGTGTTCCGCCGGCGCCGGTGGTTCCAGGGGCGGCCGCTGCGGGGCACCCCCGACATCGTGTGGCTCAACCCCGAGGGCACCGAGATGACCGAGTCGGACTGGAACGAGAGCCACCAGACCTGCGTGGGACTGTTCCTCAACGGGGACGCCATCACCAGCCCCGGCCCCCGGGGTGAGCGGGTGGTCGACGACTCGTTCCTGCTGCTCATCAACGCCTCGCCCGAGCCACGCAAGTGGACCGTCAGCGGCGCGTGGGGCGAGGTGTGGCACTGCGTGCTCGACACCGCCGACGGACCGCCGGCCGAGACCGACGACGACGTGCGGGGCGACCTGGTCCTCACCGACCGGTCGCTGGTCCTGCTCCGCCGGGTCGCCGCCGAGGGATGACCACGACGGCGGGTTCCGGTGACGGATGTGGTGGGGAGCCGACCAGATCCGTCACCGGGATCACCGACCCGTGACCGCGCCGCGCGCCACCTACCGGCTGCAACTGCACGCCGGGTTCGACTTCGACGACGCCGCCGCCGTGGCCGGCTACCTCGCCGACCTGGGCGTGTCGCACGCGTACCTGTCGCCCGTGCTGCAGGCGGCACCCGGGTCGACCCACGGGTACGACGTGGTCGACCCGGGGCGCGTCAGCGACGACCTGGGCGGGGCGGCCGGGCACGCCCGGCTGGTGGCCGCCCTCACCGCGGCCGGCCTCGGGCAGGTGCTCGACATCGTCCCCAACCACATGGCCATCACCGGGCCCGAGAACCGGTGGTGGTGGGACGTGCTGGAGAACGGGCCGTCGTCGCGCTGGGCGGGCCACTTCGACGTCACCTGGGACCCGCCCGAGGAGAAGCTGCGCAACACCGTGCTCCTGCCGATCCTCGGCGACCACTACGGTCGGGTGCTCGACCGGGGCGAGGTCACGGTGGTGCGGGAGGGCGCGGCGTTCACCGTGCGCCACTTCGGTCACCGGCTGCCGGTCGATCCCCGGTCGCTGGCCGGCCTGCTGGCCGAGGCGGCGGCCGTGGCCGGCGACGACGACCTCGGGTTCGTGGCCTCGGCGTACCGGCGGCTGCCCCGGGCGACCCGCACCGACCCGGCGGCGGTGGCCGAACGCCACCGCGACGTCGCCGTCCTGCGCCGCCAGCTCGCGCGCCTGCTCGACGAGCGGACCGCCGTGGCGGCCGCCGTCGACGGGGCCGTGGCCGGGCTCAACGCCGACGTCGACGCCCTCGACCGCCTGCTCGACGCCCAGAACTACCGCATCGCCTTCTGGCGCACGGCCGGTCGCGAGCTCGGCTACCGCCGGTTCTTCGACATCAACACGCTGGTCGGGCTGCGGGTCGAGGATCCCGAGGTGTTCGCCGACACCCACGAGCTGATCCTCCGGTGGGTGCGCGCGGGCGTGGTCGACGGGCTGCGGGTCGACCACCCCGACGGCCTGCGCGACCCCGAGCAGTACGCCGACCGGCTGGCCCGCGCCACCGGCGGGGTGTGGACGGTGGTCGAGAAGATCCTGGAGCCGGGCGAGGACCTCCCGGCCGCCTGGCCGGTCGCCGGCACCACCGGCTACGACCGGCTGGGCCTGATCGGCGGGCTGTTCGTCGACCCCGCCGGGGAGGGCCCGATCACCGACGGCTACGCGTCGCTGACCGGCGCACCGGCGAACGTCGGGGCGGTGGTCCGCGAGGCCAAGGCGTACGCCGTGCGCGAGCTGCTGGCCGCCGACGTCAGCCGGCTCACCGCCCTGCTGGTCGAGATCTGCGAGGGCCGGCGCCACCAGCGCGACCGCACCCGCCACGAGCTGCACCAGGCGGTGCAGGCGCTGCTGGTGGCCCTCCCGGTGTACCGCACCTACGTGCGGGCGGACGTGGGGCTGGTGCGTGCCGAGGACGTGGCCAGGGTCACGGCCGCGGTGGACGACGTGGCCGCCCACCGCCCCGACATCGACCCCGACCTGCTGGCGTTCCTCGCCGACCTGCTGCTGCTCCGGCTGGACGACCGGCGGGCCGGCGAGGACGAGTGGGTCATGCGGTTCCAGCAGCTCACCGGTCCGGCGATGGCCAAGGGGGTCGAGGACACCGCCCTCTACCGCCACACGCGGCTGCTGGCGCTCAACGAGGTCGGGTGCGATCCGGCCCGCTTCGGCGTCGGCGTGGAGGAGTTCCACCGCGCCAACGCCACCGCCCAGGCCCGCTGGCCCGAGACGATGACCACGCTGTCGACGCACGACACCAAGCGGTCGGCCGACGTGCGGGCCCGGCTCGCGCTGCTGGCGGAGATGCCCGACCGGTGGGCCGCCGCCTGCGGCCGGTGGATGGCCGCGTCCGCCCGCCACTGGCCGGGCGGCGACCCCGACCGCCACGCGCAGCACCTGCTGTTCCAGACGCTGGTCGGGGCGTGGCCGCTGCCCGCCGACCGGGCGGTCGCCTACCTGGAGAAGGCGACCCGCGAGGCGAAGCTCCGCACCTCGTGGACCGAGCCCGACCCGGCCTACGACCGGGCCCGTGACGCGTTCGTGGCCGGGGTGCTGGCCGACGCCGACCTGGTGGCCGGCATCGCCGCCTTCGTCGATCCGCTGGTGGGCCCCGGCCGGGTGAACGCCCTGGCCCAGACGCTGATCCAGCTCACCGTGCCCGGCGTCCCCGACATCTACCAGGGGTCCGAGCTGTGGGACCTGAGCCTGGTCGATCCCGACAACCGCCGCCCGGTCGACTTCGCCCTGCGACGCCGCCTGTTGGCCGAGGTCGCGGCCGGCCTGGCGCCCGCCGACCTGCTCGCCCGGGCCGGCGAGGGCCTGCCCAAGCTGGCCGTGGTCCGGGCCGCGCTGGCGTTGCGGGCCCGCCGGCCCGAGGCGTTCGGTCCGGGCGAGGCGGGCGCCTACGTCCCGCTCGGGTTCGCCGGGGCGGCGGCCGGCCACGGCGTCGGGTTCACGCGGGGCGGGGCGGTCGCCGTCGCCGTCCCCCGCCTGGTGCTGGGCCTCGACGCACGGGGCGGCTGGGGGGACACCACGGTGGCGCTGCCGCCGGGTGGCTGGAGCGACGCGATCACCGGCGCCCGCCACCGGGGGCCGGAGGTGCGGGTGGCCGACCTGCTGGGCGCGTTCCCGGTCGCCGTGCTCGACCGGCTCGACGGGGCGGGCGGCTGACGTGGAGGTGTCGGTGTGGGCGCCGCGGGCGGCCCGGTCGGTCGAGGTGGTGACCGGCGGCGGCCGGGGGCCGCTCCTCCGGGGCGCGCGGGGCCGGTGGGCGGGCGAGGTCCCCGGGCTGGGGCCGGGCGACGACTACGGCATCTCGCTCGACGGCGGGCCGGTCCTCCCTGATCCCCGCTCGGCCCACCAGCCGGCGGGGGTCGACGGACCGTCCCGGGTGGTCGACCACGGCGCCTTCCCCTGGACCGACGCGGGCTGGCGCGGCCCCGACCTCGAGCGCGGCGTGCTGTACGAGGTGCACGTGGGCACGTTCTCGCCCGCGGGGACGTTCGACGGTGCCATCGAGCGGCTCGACCACCTCGTCGACCTGGGCGTCGCCGCCATCGAGGTCATGCCGGTCGCCGCCTTCCCGGGCCGGTGGGGGTGGGGCTACGACGGCGTCGACCTGTGGGCGCCGCACGCCGCCTACGGGGGCCCGGACGGGCTGAAGCGCCTGGTCGACGCCTGCCACGCGCGGGATCTGGGGGTGGTGCTCGACGTCGTGTACAACCACCTCGGCCCGGCGGGGAACCACCTCGGGGCGTTCGGTCCCTACGCCGACGCCCGGCGTCCCACCCACTGGGGCGAGGCGCTGAACGTCGACGGGCCGGGGAGCGACGAGGTGCGGGCGTTCGTGGTCGACAACGCGTGCATGTGGCTGCGCGACTACCACCTCGACGGTCTCCGGCTCGACGCGGCGCACGCCATCGTGGACGAGTCGGCCCTGCACGTGCTGGAGCAGCTGGCCGCCCGGGTCGACGTGCTGATGGAGCACCTCGGCCGCCCGCTGTGGCTGGCGGCCGAGTCCGACCTCAACGCCCCGCGGTTCGTGCGCGACCGGGCGGCGGGCGGCTACGGCCTGGCGGCCGCGTGGGCCGACGAGTGGCACCACGCGTTGCACGCGGCCCTGACCGGCGAGCGGAGCGGCTGGTACGGGGACTTCGGCTCGCTGGCGCACCTGGCCAAGGCGCTGCGCCAGGCGTGGGTCTACGACGGGTGCTACTCGCCCCACCGCGACCGGGTGCACGGGCGGCCGCCGCTCGGGCTGCACGGCTCGCAGTTCGTGGTGTCGGCCCAGAACCACGACCAGGTGGGGAACCGGGCGGCCGGCGACCGGCTGGGGCACCTGGTCCCGCTGGGGCGGCTGAAGGCGGCGGCGGCGCTGCTGCTGACCGCCCCGTTCGTGCCCCTGCTGTTCCAGGGCGAGGAGTGGGGCGCGTCGACGCCGTTCGCGTACTTCACCGACCACGACGACCCCGACCTGCGCCGGGCGGTGTCGGAAGGGCGCCGGCGGGAGTTCGCCGCGTTCGGGTGGCGGCCCGAGGACGTGCCCGAGCCACAGGACCCGGCGACGTTCGCGTCGTCGGTGCTCCGCTGGGACGAGGTGGCGGCGCCGGGGCACGCCGACCTGCTGGCCTGGTACCGGGGGTTGGTCGCGCTGCGCCGGGCGCGTCCCGGGCTGGGCGTCGGGGCGCTGGACGACACCGAGGTGAGCTTCGACGAGGACGCCGGCTGGCTGGTGGCCGGGCGCGCCGAGGCCGGTGTCGCGGTCGCCGTGAACCTCGGCACCGGCGCGCAGGACGTGCCGGTGGCGGGGGCGGGCGAGATCCTGCTGGCGTCCGAGGTGGCGGTGGCCCGGACGGCGGCCGGTGTGCGGCTCCCGGCCGACGGGGTGGCGGTCGTCGGGGTGTCGGCGCCGGGACGCTAGGGAATCAGGCCAGGCCCAGGACCTCGGCGAAGGCCGCCTCCTCGCGGGCTCGGGCGGCGGCCACGGCGTCGGCCCGGGCGGCGAGCATGGTCGACTTGATGGCCCGGAGCGCGGGCAGCGGGGCGGTGGCGATGGTGGCGGCGAGGGCGAGCGCGTCGGCGAGGAGGTCGGCCGCGGGCACCACCCGCAGGGCGATGCCGCAGTCGACGGCGTCGGCGGCGCTGAGCCATGGGCTGGTGAACAGCACCTCGGCGGCCCGCTGCCAGCCCATGCGGGCGGGGAACAGGTAGCTGCTGGCCGCCTCGGGCGGCACGCCCATCTCGGCGAACGGGGTGCGGAACCGGGCGTGCTCGGCCGCCAGCACCAGGTCGCAGTGGGGGAGCAGGGTGAACCCGATGCCGACGGCGGCCCCGTTGACGGCGGCGACGAGCGGCTTGTCGAACGCCTGGAGCGCCTCCAGCAGGGCGGGGAAGCCCGAGGCGATCGGTTCGCCCGCGGCCAGCCGGGCCATCTCGTCGAGGTCCTGGCCGGCGGAGAAGGCCCGGCCGGCGCCGGTGAGCACCACCACCTTCACGCCGGCGTCGGCCCGGGCGGCGTCGAGGGCGCCGGCGGCGGCCCGGTACAGGGGCGAGTCGAAGGCGTTCAACGCCTCGGGGCGGTCGAGCGTGAGCAGCCGGACGGCGCCGTGGTCGTCGACCTGGACGAGAGCGGGGTCTGACACGCCGTCAGGTTGCCACACGGCTACCCCGCCCCCGCCCCCTTCCGGCGTCGCCGGAGCGCCGCCACGTTGGCCCGGGTGGCGCAGCGGTCGGAGCAGTAGCGGCGCGACCGGTTGCGGGAGGTGTCGATGAACACCCCCCGGCACCGCGGATCGCCGCAGGTGCCGAACCGGTCGGCGCCCAGGTCGAGGAACAGCATCGTCAGGCCCATGACGGCGCCGGCGGCGAGGTCGACGGCCAGCGGCCCGTCGTCGGCCGCCAGGTGGAGGTGCCAGTCGGCGTCGTCGTGGCCCGAGATGCTGGGCTCCGGGCCGTGCCGGGCCAGCGCGGCGTTGAGCAGCCGGACCATCCCGGCCGAGTCGCCGGCGGCGGCAGCGTCGAAGACGGCCCGCAGCCGGGCCCGGAGCGCGGCGAGGGGCGCCAGGTCGGCGGCGGCGGCCCGCTCGGCCATCCAGGGGCGGTCGGCCAGCAGCGCCCGCAGCCCGTCGACCGAGTCGAGGGGATCGTCGGGCTGGAGGTCGTCGGGCTCCGACGACACCAGGTCGACGCCCAGGGCCGCGTAACTCTCAAAGTTCACTTGCGGTCCTTACTGGATCGTGGGAATGTGTGATGGTCATAACCACCAGATGTACCTTACCGATCGCAGAGGAGAGCTGACCGATGCCGCACGACACACTCGTGGCCGACGCCGACTGGGCCGAGGCCTGGCAGCGCTCGTGGGACGACCAGCAGGAGGGGTACCTGACCGACCGCGAGCACCGGCTGGCGGCACTCGTCGACATCGTCGAGGCCGTGGCCGGCCCCGAGCCGCTCGTGCTCGACCTGGCCTGCGGCACCGGCTCGATCAGCCGCCGGGTGCTGGCCCGGCTGCCGGGTGCCCGCACCGTGGCCGTCGACATCGACCCGGCGCTGCTCGCCATCGCGTCGGCGAGCCTCGCCGGCGACCCGCGGGTGCGGATCGTCCGTGCCGACCTGGGCGACCCCGCCTGGCACGCGGCCCTGCCCGAGACCGCGTTCGACGCCGTCGTGACGGCCACCGCCCTCCACTGGCTGCCGGAGCCGACCCTGCGCCGGCTCTACCGCGATCTCCGCGGCGTGGTCCGGCCGGGAGGGGTGGTGGCCAACGCCGACGACATGCCCGGCGGGCGGCTGCCTCGGCTCATGGGCGCGCTGGACGACCTCGCCGCCCGGCGGCGGTCCGATGTGTGCGCCGACGGCCGGCCCGACTGGGATGCCTGGTGGGACCTGGCCGCCGCCGACCCGGTGCTGGCCGATGCCGTGGCCGAGCGGCGGCGCTTCTTCGGCGGCGACCACGCCGACACGTTCGCCCCGCCCGCCACCTGGCACGTCGACGCCCTCGCCGCTGCCGGCTTCGCCGAGTCGGGGATCGCCTGGCGTTCGGGCACCGGCGCGGTCGTGGCCGCGGTGCGCTGACCGTTCCGGTGACGCATCTGGTTGGCTCCCCACCAGATGCGTCACCGGAACCGGCGGGCGGATCAGATCGTGTCGGCGATCCCGGCCGCGCCGGCCGGGGCCGCGCCCGCCAGCCCGACCAGGTAGCAGGCGATCGGCGCCGCCGTGCGCTCGGAGGCGTGGGCGGCGGTGCCGGCCAGCGCCAGCAGCGTCTCGACCGTCTCCGCGTCGGGCGGCTCGACGCCGAGGGCGGCGGCGAAGGCGGCGATCCACTCGTCCCGGGTCATGCCACCACCTCGACGGCCGCGGCCGCCTCGGCAGGCGCGACGGGCGCGGCGACCCCGACCGCCTCGACCCGCGCCCGGACGTGCTTGTGGTGTGGTGTGCCCACCCACCGGTCCCGGTCGCCGGACGACGTCAGCTCGTTGGGGGCGAGGCCGGTGACGACGGGGACGCCCCCGGCGCCGGGGTGGTCGAGCCCCAGCCCGTTGGGCAGCGAGACGTGGCCGGGCCGCATGCTGTCGTGCACCTCGACCGTCACCTCGGCGGTGGCCCGCCTGGTCGTCACCCGGGCCCGCCCGCCGTCGACCAGGCCGAGCCGGGCGGCGTCGTCGGGGTTGACCCGCAACGAGCCCGCCGGGTCGCGCTTCCGCCAGGCCGGGTCGCGGATGATCGTGTTGGCGCTGAACGACCGGCGCTCGCCGGCCGACAGCACGAACGGCCAGTCGTCGTCGGCGCCGGGCGGCTGCTCGCCGGCCAGGCCGGCCAGCTCGTCGAGCAGCGCCGGGACGGCGAGGTGGATGTGCCCGTCGCCGGTGCCGACCCGGCGCCACACGGCGGCCTCGTCGTCGTCGGTGATGACCACGCCGGAGGGCGAGGCGAGGATGGCGTCGAACAGCGCCTCGCCGGCGGCCAGACCCTCGCCGAACCCGGCCCGGGCCACGCCGTCGGGGTTGGCCTGGGCGCAGCGGTGGGCGGCGGCCCACAGCAGGGCGGCCGAGGCGGCGCCGTGGGGGAGGCTCGGCCCCAGCGTCCGGTACAGGACCACCGGCGCCAGCGGGCCCAGCTCGGGATGGTCGCCGAGCAGGGAGAAGAAGGCGTCCGCGAAGGCGGCCCGGCCCTCCTCGGCCGCGGCCCGGACGGCGGCCAGCGCGTCGGCGACGCCGTCGAGCGCGCCCGTCGCCTCGACCAGCCGGGCGTGGATCTCCGGTTCGGGCAGCGGCCCGTCGGGCGGGTCGAGCACCGGCCGCCGCAGGTGGAACACGTTGCGGGGGAAGTCGAAGTTGAAGAACGTCGCCTCGTACTTCTCGAACTGGGTCGGCGCCGGCAGCACGTAGTCGGCCATCCGGGCGGTCTCGGTGAGCGCGACGTCGATGACGACCAACGTGTCGAGCGCGGCCAGCGCCTCGCGCATGCGGGGCGAGTCGGCCAGCGAGTGGGCGGGGTTGCCGCTCTCGACGATCATCGCCCGGTAGCGGGCGGGGTGTTCGGTGAGGATCTCCTCGGCGATGACGTTGCACGGCACCAGCCCGGCCACCAGGCGGGCGCCCGCCACCGGGCTGCGGGGCCCGTCGACGGCGGCCTCCGACCGGCCGACCTTGCCGAGCGGCGCCAGGGCCGACGGCGCGAACTGCGTGCCGGGCCGCCCGAAGTTGCCCGTGAGCAGCCACACCAGCTTCTCGAGGTAGCTGACCAGGGTGGAGTGCAGGTTCATCTGCACGCCGAGGTCCTCGAACACGGCCACGCTGCCGGCCTGCCCGATGAGCCGGGCCGCGGCCCGCACCTGCGCCTCGGGCACGCCGGCGACGGCGCAGTGGCGGGCGATGTCGACCTCGCCCAGCGCGGCGACCACCTCGGCCGCGCCCGTGGCGTGGGTGGCCAGCCAGGCGCCGTCGACGTGGCCCTCGTCGACCACGCTGGCGGCCAGCGCGGCGATGAGCCAGGCGTCGGCGCCCGGGCGGACCTGGAGGTGGATGTCGGCCAGGTCCGCGGTCTCGGTGCGGCGAGGGTCGACCACGATCATGTGCCGGTCGGGATCGCGGGCGATCTCCTTGAGCGTCGTGCGGGCGCGGGGGAAGCCGTGGCTGTGCCACGGGTTCTTGCCGACGAACAGCGCGACGTCACAGTGCTCGAAGTCGGCCCGGACGTTGGTGCCCAGCACCATGCCGTTGACCCAGAACTCCCCGGTCTTCTCCTGGGCCAGCGCGTTGGACCGGTAGCGGCTCCCGAAGGCGGCGCGGCTGGCTGAGGCGTAGCCGCCGCCCAGGTGGTTCCCCTGGCCGCCGCCGCCGAAGTAGAAGATCGACTCGCCCCCGTGGGCGTCGCGCACGGCGCCGAGGCGGGCGGCCACCTCGGCGATGGCGGTGTCCCAGCCGACGACCTCGAAGCTGCCGTCGGCCCGCCGCCGCAGGGGCCGGGTGACCCGCTCGCCGAGGGCGGGCACGCCGCCGGCCGGCACGGTGACGCCCCCGGGGTTCTGGTAGTGGTCGAGGCGCAGGGCCTTCTCGCAGGTGTACCCCTCGGACGCGGGGTGGGCCTTGTCGCCGCGGATGCGGGCGAAGCGCCGCCCGTCGTCGCCCCCCAGCCGCACCTCGATGCCGCAGTTGCACTCGCAGAGGATGCAGGCCGTCTGCTTCCACGCACTCGCCTCGGTGACCGTCATGGCCGGCGACCGTAGTGGAGTCGGTTCACTTGTGCAACGGACCCCCGCGGCAATTACCGTGGTGCGGGTGACCCCCGCACCCGCCGCTCCCGAGAGCGCCTTCGACCGCGCCACCGCCGTGGTGGCCCGCCCCGGTTCCGGCGGCGGCAGTGCCGACGGCCATGCCGTGCACGACCTCGCCGTCGACCCCGAGTGGACCATCGGCGACAAGCCCAACGGCGGCTACCTGCTGGCCGCGCTCGCCCGGGCCGCCACCGAGACGGTCGCCGCCGTCGAGGGACCGCCCCACCCCCACCCCCTGGCGGCCGCGGCCACCTACGTCAGCTCGCCCCGCCTCGGCCCGGCCGCGGTCCACA
>DASSGC010000216.1:0-12865 GCA_035693765.1 Acidimicrobiales bacterium | reverse complement strand
CCTCGTCGTCAACGGCGACGAGTCCGAGCCGGGCACCTACAAGGACCGCATCCTCATGGAGCGCGATCCGCACCAGCTCATCGAGGGCGCGCTGATCGCCTGCTACGCCGTCGGGTTGTCGCAGGCCTTCCTCTACGTGCGCGGCGAGATGGCCCTCGCCCAGGAGCGCATCGCGCAGGCGCTCAACGACGCGTACGCGGCCGGCTACATCGGCAAGGGCATCCTCGGCACCGACTTCTCCGTCGACGTGGTGCTCCACTGGGGCGCCGGCGCCTACATCGTCGGCGAGGAGACCGCCCTCATCGAGAGCCTCGAGGGCAACCGCGGGATGCCGCGGCTCAAGCCGCCGTTCTTCCCGGCCGCCAAGGGCCTCTACCTGCAGCCCACCGTGGTCAACAACGTGGAGACCCTCGCCAACCTCCCGTGGATCCTCAGCAACGGAGGCGCCCGGTTCGCCGAGCTGGGCGCGGAGACGAGCAAGGGCACGCGCGTCTTCGCGGTCTCCGGCCACGTCCGCAACCCGGGCGTCTACGAGGTGGAGTTCGGTGTCACGACCTTCCGCGACCTGATCTACGCGCCGGTCTACGGCGGCGGCATGCGCGACGGTCGCACGCTCAAGGCCTTCATCCCCGGCGGCGCCTCGGCTCCGTGGTTCTACGAGGAGCACCTGGACCTGCCGCTGGAGAAGGCCGCCGTCGACCAGGCCGGGTCGATGCTCGGCTCCGGGGCCGTCGTCGTCATGGACGACACGACCGACGCCGTGAAGGCCTGCTGGCGCATCGTCCGGTTCTTCGCGCGCGAGTCCTGCGGAAAGTGCACGCCGTGCCGCGAGGGCACGACCTGGCTCGAGAAGGTGCTCCAGCGCATGCTCGACGGCCACGGTCGGCCCGACGACGTCGCGCTGCTGATGGACGTGTGCGACAACATCAGCCCCGGCATCGCGTGGCCACCGAAGCAGACGACGATCTGCCCGCTCGGGCCGAGCGCCGTCTCGCCGATCGCGTCGGCGGTCGTGCGCTTCAAGGACGAGTTCATCGCCTACTGCGGCGGCGACGCCGAGTCGCCGGTCGCCATCAACGGCAAGGCCTACGTGCCCGCTCCGAGCGAGGTGGCCGGTGTCTGACCAGCGAGCGCCGGCCGAAACGGTGGTCCTGTCGGTCAACGGCAAGGAGATCGAGGCGAAGCCCGGTGAGCTCGTGATCGAGGCTGCCGAGCGCAACGGCACCTACATCCCGCGGTTCTGCTACCACCCGCGGATGGAGCCGGTCGGCATGTGCCGCATGTGCATCGTCGAGATCGACACCGGCCGCGGACCGGCTCTCCAGCCGTCGTGCATGATCGAGTGCGCGGACGGCATGAGCGTGTCGACCGACTCCCCGGTGACCCGCAAGGCCCAGGAGGGCGTGCTCGAGTTCCTGCTGGTCAACCACCCCCTCGACTGCCCCGTGTGCGACAAGGGCGGCGAGTGCCCGCTCCAGGACCAGACGATGTCCTACGGGCCGGGGGAGAGCCGCTTCGTCGAGGAGAAGCGCCACTTCGAGAAGCCGATCCCGGTCAGCGAGCTGGTCCTGCTCGACCGGGAGCGCTGCATCCTCTGCGATCGCTGCACCCGCTTCGCCGACGAGGTGGCCGGCGACCCGCTGATCTCGTTCATGGACCGGGGCAACCAGACCCAGGTCAACACGTTCCCCGACCACCCCTTCGCCAGCTACTTCAGCGGCAACACGGTGCAGATCTGCCCGGTCGGGGCGCTGACGGCCGTGCCCTACCGGTTCAAGGCCCGGCCGTGGGACCTCGACCAGGTCGAGTCGACGTGCACGAGCTGCTCGGTCGGGTGCCGCGTGGTGGTGCAGTCGAGCCGCAACCGGGTGCTCCGCTACCTGGGCGTCGACGCCGACGCGGTCAACTGGGGCTGGCTGTGCGACAAGGGCCGCTTCGACTTCGAGGCGGTCAACAGCGAGGAGCGCCTGGGCAGCCCGCTGGTGCGCGACGAGGGCCTGCTGCTCAAGCCGGCCACCTGGAACGAGGCCCTGCGCAAGGCGAGCGAGGCCATCAGGGCCGGGCTCGACCGCAGCGGCCCGGCCGGCTTCGCCGTGCTGGGCGGGGCGCGGCTCACCAACGAGTCGCAGTACGCCTGGGTGAAGCTGGCCAAGGGCGTGATCGGCTCCGACAACGTCGACGTCCAGATGGGCGACGGCCTGCCGCCCGAGGCGGTGCTGGGGCTGCCCCGGGCCACCATCGACGACGCCTGCCGCCCCGGCGGGACCGTGCTGCTGCTCGGGCCCGACCTCAAGGAGGAGCTGCCGGTCCTGTTCCTGCGGCTGCGCCACGCCGTACGGAACGACGGGGTCAAGGTGATCGAGCTGGCGTCGACCGAGACCGGGGTCACCGGCCTCGCCGCCGAGTCGCTGCGCTATCGGCCGGGCCACGCCCTGCCGGTCGTGCGGGCGGTGCTGGCGGGCGAGGCCGCCACGGAGGTGGCCGGGGTGTCGGCCGACGCCATCCGGGCCGCCGGCGCGCTGCTGGCCGACGGGCCGGTGACGGTGGTGCTGGGTCGCAGCAACCTGGCCGAGTCGGGCCGCTCGATCGCCGCCGCCGCGGCGGCGATCCACCACACGCTCGCCGACGTGCGCTTCCTGAGCGCGCTGCGCCGGGCCAACGTCCACGGCGGCCTGGAGCTGGGCATGGCCCCCGGCGTGCTGCCGGGCCGGGTGGCCCTCGACGCCGCACGCTCGTGGTTCGGCGAGCGCTGGCCGACCGTGCCCGGCGCCAAGGGCCTGGACGCCTCGGGCATCCTGCGGGCGGCGGCGGACGGCAAGATCGACACGCTCGTGCTGCTCGGGGCCGATCCGCTGGCCGACTTCCCCGACCGCGACCTGGCCGAGCGGGGCCTGACCGGCGCCCGCACGGTGATCGCCGCCGACCAGTTCCTCACCGAGTCGGTGAAGCAGGCCGACGTGGTGCTGCCGGCGGCGGGCTACGCCGAGGTCGACGGCACCACCACCAACCTGGAAGGCCGGGTGTCGACGGTGTCCCGCAAGGTGACGTCGCCCGGCACCTCCCAGCCCAACTGGGCCATCGCGGCCGACATCGCCCGCCGGCTCGGCACCGACCTGGGCCTGGAGTCGCCGGGCCAGATCGGCGCGGAGATCGCCGCGGTGGCCCCGGCCTTCGCCGGCCTCACCCACGATCTGCTGGTGGCGCCGGGCGGCGAGGACGGCGTGCTGGTCGCGCTGCCCGGGCGCCGGACCAACGGTTCGGAGCCCGTGACCGGCGGGGCCGGGGACGTCACGGCCGAAGCCGGGACCGGCGGCGACGGCGCCGGGGACACGGAGGCCGCCGACACGGAGGCCGCCGACACGGACGCCCCCTCGGACGCGGCGGCCGCCGCCGAGCCGGGACCGGAGGCACCGCCCGTGGGCGTGCCCCTGCCCGTGTGGACGATCATCGACCCGCCGTCGCTGGACGCCTACTCGCTACGCCTGGTGGTCACCCGCAAGCTCTACGACCGCGGCACGCTCGTGCGCAGCTCGCCGTCGCTGGCCGAGCTGGCCGAGCCGGCCATGTTGCGGCTCAACCCCCACGACTTCGACCGCCTCGGCGTGGCCGCCGGCGACGACGTCCGCATCACGTCCGGCCGGGGGCACGTCACCGTGCCCACCGTGCCCGACGACGGTGTGCCCCGGTCGACGGCGCACATCCACTTCAACCTGTCGGGAGGCCGGGCCAACGTGCTGATCGACGGCAACACACCGGTCACCGACGTGCGGGTGGAGCGACCGTGAGCATCGCCCCGGTCCTCGCGGTCGACCCGCTGCTGGAGGGCAGCTTCGGCATCGCCGTCGTCCTCATCGTCCTGCTCAAGACGCTGGTGGCCTTCGGCCTGCTGCTGGTCGGCGTCATCCTCATGATCTGGTTCGAGCGGAAGCTGATCTCCGACTTCCAGAACCGCGTCGGCCCCAACAAGGCAGGGCCGTGGGGCCTGCTCCAGACCCTGGCCGACGGGTTGAAGCTGATCATGAAGGAAGACCTGATCCCGGACCGGGCCGACCGCCGGGTGTTCATCCTGGCGCCGTTCCTGTCGGCGGTCCCGGCCTTCGTGACGTTCTCGGTGGTGCCGATCGCCGGCGGGTTCCACGGCGACGACCGGGGCGTGGTCAGCCTGTTCGGCCACGACACCTACCTCCAGCTCGCCGACCCGCCCATCGGCGTGCTGCTCATCCTCGCCATGTCGTCGATCGCCATCTACGGCGTGATGCTGGCCGGCTGGTCGTCGGGCTCGAAGTACCCGCTGTTCGGCGCCGTGCGGGGCACGGCCCAGATGGTCAGCTACGAGGCCGCCCTCTCCCTGGCGGTGGTGGCGGTGGTGCTCCTGGCCGGGTCGCTGTCGACCCACGACATCGTCGCCACCCAGGCGGGCAGCGGCTACGAGCTGTTCGGCGCCGTCCCCATCCCGCGCTGGAACCTGATCGCCACCGGCGTCGTGCCGTTCGTGATCTTCCTCATCGCCGGCACCGCCGAGCTGAACCGCCCGCCGTTCGACCTGGTCGAGGCCGAGCAGGAGCTGGTGGGCGGCTTCCACACCGAGTACTCGTCGTTCCGGTTCGCGCTCTTCTACCTGGCCGAGTTCATGAACACGATCACGATGTCGGCCATCATCGTGACCCTGTTCCTGGGCGGGCCCGCCGGGCCCGTGCCGGTGGGGCCGCCCTGGCTGTGGGGCGCGATCTGGTTCATGCTCAAGCTGTCGGTGTTCCTCTTCGCCTTCGTGTGGGTGCGGGCCACGCTGCCCCGGTTCCGCTACGACCAGCTCATGAACATCGGCTGGAAGGCGCTCATCCCGCTCTCGCTGGGCTGGATCCTGCTCCTCGGCGCCATCAACATCGGGCGCGACGAGGGGTGGAACATGGGGGTCGTGGTCGGCGCCTCGTTCCTGGCGCTCGTGGTCGCCTGGGTGGCGCTGAGCGCCGCGGTCGAGGTCGCCGGGCGGCGCCGCGCCAGCGACGACAAGGAAGAGGCACTTGTCTGATGGGCTACCTCGACGGTTTCCGCGTCACCTTCCGCAAGCTGCGGGAGGAGCGGCTGACCAAGGACTACTCCAAGCACAGCGAAGGCGGTAAGCGGGTCAAGCCGACCCGGCTGCACGGCCGCCACGTCCTCAACCGCTACGAGGACGGCATGGAGAAGTGCATCGGCTGCGAGCTGTGCGCCGGCGTGTGCCCGGCGCGGTGCATCTACGTGCGCGGTGCCGACAACCCGCCCGAGGACCCGGTGAGCCCGGGCGAGCGCTTCGGCTTCATCTACGAGATCAACTACCTGCGGTGCATCCACTGCGACCTGTGCGTCGAGGCGTGCCCCACCGAGGCCATCACCGAGTCGAAGCTGTTCGAGTTCAGCTTCACCGACCGGCGTGACGCCATCTACACCAAGGCCGAGCTGGTGGTCGACGACGAGGGCCTGCCCCGCCGGCTGCCCTGGGAGGACTGGTCGGACATCGACGCGGTCGCCCCGCTGACCTCGGCCTGGATGCGGGCCACCTCCCCGTCCGGCGACGCGTCCTACGAGGGCCGGGTCCAGTGGTCGGGCGAGCTGGGGTTCGGCGTGCGGGCACCCGAGCAGGGCCAGTCAGTGCCGGAGGCCGACGCCGACACCGACGAGGCCGACGCCATCTTCAGCCATCCCGGTGAGCCGGGCGGCCACGACGCCGCCCACGCGCCCGGGGCCGGGCACGGGGGGCACTCGTGATCAGCGTCGAGCTCGTCGTGTTCGTGCTGGCCGGGACCGCCTGCCTGGCGGGCGCCGTCGGCGTGGTGGTCAGCCGCAACCCGGTCCACGCGGCGCTGTCGCTGGTCGGCACGCTG
This sequence comes from Acidimicrobiales bacterium, assembly GCA_035693765.1. Classification (GTDB taxonomy): domain Bacteria; phylum Actinomycetota; class Acidimicrobiia; order Acidimicrobiales; family VFJN01; genus ZC4RG19. Next base: position 7,004 of record DASSGC010000216.1, on the reverse strand, counting down.
TTCGGCATCGCCGTGCTGTTCGTCGCCCAGGAGGCCAACTTCCTGGCCGCGGTGCAGGTCATCGTCTACGCCGGCGCCATCGTGGTGCTGTTCCTGTTCGTGATCATGCTGCTCGGCGTCGATCGGGCCGACGACCTGCGGGTCGAGCCGCTCTTCGGGCAACGGGTCGAGGCGGCGGTCGTGGCGCTCGGCATCCTGGTGCTGACCGTGGCCTCCCTGGCCAGCACCGAGTTCGAGGTCACCGGCGTGGTGCGCGAGCTCGACACCGGGGTGGCCGACATCAACCGCCTGGGCGAGTCGCTGTTCACCGACTACCTGTACGCGTTCGAGATCACGTCGGTGCTGCTGGTGATCGCCGTGGTCGGCGCCGTGCTGCTGGCCCGCTCGGCCGCCCGGGCCGACGAGATCGTCGACCCCGGCCAGCAGGAGCGGTCCGAGGAGGTGGCGGAGCGCATGCACGACGCCGAGGTCCGGGCGCACGGCGACGGCCACGCCGAGGGACCCGCCGAGGCCCCCGCCGCGGAGCCCGCCAGCGAGGAGGTGCGGTCGTGATCGCCGCCGTCGACGTCACCCCGGCCTGGTACCTGGTGCTCGGGGCCGTGATCTTCTCGATCGGCACCTTCGGCCTGCTGGTCCGCCGGAACCCGCTGGTGATGTTCATGTGCGTCGAGCTGATGCTCAACGCCGTCACGCTCACCTTCGTCACGTTCGCCCGCACCCTGCGCGACACCGGCGGCCAGTCGATCGTGGTGTTCGTGCTCGTGGTGGCGGCGGCCGAGGTAGTCGTGGGCCTGGCCATCATCGTCGCCCTGCTCCGCAAGCGCCCCGAGGCCACCGCCGACGACGTGGCCCTGCTCGAGGGCTGAGAGGGACCCTGTGCTTGACGCTGTCTGGTTGATCCCCGCGCTGCCGCTCGCCGGCTTCCTGGTGCTGCTCGCACTCGGCCGGCGCCTCGGCGAGCCCGGCGCGGGCTGGCTGGCCACCATCACGTGCGCCGGCAGCTTCGTCGCCACGCTGGTCGTGTTCGGCGGCCTCGTCGGCGAGGACGAGCACCACCGCACGTTCGTGCAGACGCTGTTCCAGTGGCTGCCCGTGGGCGACCTGCGGGTCGACCTCGGGTTCCAGGCCGATCCGCTGTCGATCACGATGGCGCTGTTCGTCACCGGGGTCGGGTCGCTGATCCACCTGTACTCCATCGGGTACATGCACGGTGACCGCGACTACGGCAAGTTCTTCGTCTACCTCAACCTGTTCGTGTTCTCGATGCTCATGCTGGTGCTCGGCAGCAACATGCTGGTCACCTTCCTGGGCTGGGAGGGCGTGGGTGCCTGCTCGTACTGGCTGATCTCGTTCTGGTTCAGCGACGAGGCCAACGCGTCGGCCGGCAAGAAGGCGTTCGTCACGAACCGCATCGGCGACTGGGGCTTCATGCTGGCGATCTTCCTCGCCTTCGCCAGCTTCGGCACCATCAACTACACCGAGATCACGGCGGCCGCCCCCGAGCTGGCGGCGGTGACGGCCACGGCCATCGGGCTGCTGCTGTTCGTCGGGGCGGTCGGCAAGTCGGCCCAGCTCCCGCTGTACGTGTGGCTGCCCGACGCCATGGCCGGCCCCACACCGGTCTCCGCCCTGATCCACGCCGCCACCATGGTGACGGCGGGCGTGTTCCTCATGACGCGGGTCAACCCGATCCTGGCCGCCGGCTACGAGTGGCTGCCGTCGCTCATCGCCTGGGTGGGCGTGATCACCGCCCTCGTCGCCGCCACCATCGCCGTCGCCCAGAACGACATGAAGAAGGTGCTGGCGTACTCCACGATCAGCCAGCTCGGCTACATGTTCCTGGCCGTGGGGGTGGGTGCGTACGTCGCCGCCATCTTCCACATGGTCACCCACGCCTTCTTCAAGGCGCTGCTGTTCCTCGGGTCGGGTTCGGTCATCCACGGGATGGACGACGAGCAGGACATGCGGCGCATGGGTGCGCTCCGCAAGGTCATGCCGGTCACCGCGGTGACGTTCATCGTCGGCTGGCTGGCCATCGCCGGGGTCCCGCCGTTCGCCGGGTTCTGGTCGAAGGACGAGATCCTGCTGTCCGCCTGGGGCAGCGGCGGCGACGGCAAGGCGCTGTGGGCGCTGGGGCTCCTCACCGCCCTGCTCACGGCGTTCTACATGAGCCGCCAGGTGTTCATGGTCTTCTTCGGTGCGCCCCGCTGGAACGAGGAGCCGGTCGCGGTCGGGGTGTCGCCGGGCGGCGACCCGGTCGCCGAGGGCGAGGCCGGCACGGCGGGCGTGGCGGTGGCCACCGCCACGTCGCACGGCGCGGACCACGGCGACCACGGCGGCCACGGCGAGATCCATCCCCACGAGTCGCCCTGGCTCATGACGGCCCCGCTGGTGGTGCTGGCCGTGCTGTCGGTGATCGGTGGGGTGATCAACCTGCCGTTCAGCCACGACACCGAGGTCCTGGGCAACTGGCTCCACCCGGTGCTGGGCGAGAACGAGCTGGAGATCAGCATCGCGACCGGCACCAAGGTCGGCCTGGCGGTCGTCGCCACGGTCGCCGCCCTGCTCGGCATCCTCGGGGCGGCCGTCGTCTACCTCCGCCGCCGGGCGCGGGTGGTCGAGCCCGCGCTGCTGGCGCACGCCTACTACTACGACGAGTCCATCTCGGCCTTCGTCGGCGGCCCGGGCACCAAGGTGTTCGAGGCCGTCGCCTGGTTCGACCGCAACGTCGTCGACGGGGCGGTGAACGGCATCGCCCACGTCGTGTCGTCCGTCGGGACCCGCCTCCGCACCGTCCAGTCCGGCTACGTCCGGTCCTACGCCCTGGGGCTCGCGGCCGGTGTGGTCGTCGTCCTCGGCTACTTCGTGACGAGGGTCAGCATCTGATGGAGCACGCCCCCGACTTCCCGGTCCTCACCGCCCTGGTGCTGCTGCCCGCCATCGGCGCGCTGGTGGTGACGCTGATCCCCCGGGCCCGCGCCGAGCTGCACCGCGGCGTCACGCTGCTGTTCATGGCCGGCACCGGCGCCATGGCCGCCTGGCTGCTGGCGGCGTTCGACCGCCACGACGCGGGCTACCAGTTCGAGGTCAACCGGTCGTGGGTGTCCGAGTTCGGGATCGCCTGGCACGTCGGCGTCGACGGGATCTCGCTGTTCCTGGTGGTGCTCACCGGCATCCTCTTCCCGCTGGCGCTGCTCGGGTCGACGCCCGACCACGACGAGAAGCCCTACTACGCCTGGCTGCTGATGCTCGAGGCCGGCTGCATGGGCGTGTTCATCTCGCTCGACCTCTTCGTCTTCTTCGTGATGTTCGAGATCGTCCTGGTGCCGATGTACTTCCTGATCGGCGGGTGGGGCTACGCCAACCGGGTCTACGCCGCGCTCAAGTTCTTCCTGTTCACGATGTTCGGCTCGGCGCTGATGCTGGTCGCCATCGTCAGCCTGGCCTACCTGCACCGCAACGCCGTCGAGGACCAGAACCAGGCGGAGGCGCAGGCCATCGTCGAGGAGTCGCAGGGTCAGCCCGACGACGCCCAGGTGGAACAGATCACCGAGCTGCGGGAGGGCGTGCCGCTCAGCTTCGACCTGGTCGAGATCGCCGAGGGCCGCACGGTCGTCGACGACTCGGAGAGCGCCAACCCGCTCGACTGGTCGGCGGCGCGGTGGCTGTTCCTCGCGTTCGCCCTCGCCTTCGCCGTGAAGGTGCCGCTGTTCCCGGTCCACACCTGGCTGCCCGACGCCCACACCGAGGCGCCGACGGCCGGGTCGGTGATCCTGGCCGGCGTCCTCCTCAAGCTCGGCACGTACGGGCTCCTGCGGTTCGGGTTGTACCTGTTCCCCGACGCGGCCCACTTCTTCGCCCCGGCGTTGGTCACGCTCGGGGTCATCGGCATCATCTACGGCGCGGTCGTCGCCACGATGCAGAAGGACCTCAAGCGTCTGGTGGCCTACTCCTCGGTGGCGCACCTGGGCTTCATCGTGCTGGGTACGTTCGCCATCACGACCCAGGGTCTGCAGGGCGGCCTGCTCCAGAACGTCAACCACGGCATCTCGACCGGGGCGCTGTTCCTGCTCGTCGGCTTCATCTCCGACCGGCGCCACACCCGGGAGATCGCCGCGCTGCGGGGCCTGCAGAAGGCGGCGCCGGTGTTCGCCGCCGTGTTCACCGTGGTGATGATGTCGTCGATCGGCCTGCCCGGCCTCAACGGCTTCGTGGGCGAGTTCCTCGTGCTCATCGGCTCGTTCCTCACCCGGCGGTGGTGGACGGTGGTGGCGGCGGCGGGCGTCATCCTCGCGGCCCTGTACCTGCTGTGGGCCTACCAGCGGGTGTTCCACGGCGAGCCCGACGACGACAACCGGGGCTTCGCCGAGATGACCTGGCGGGAGGGCGCGGTGATGGCACCGCTGCTGGCCCTGATCGTGTTCCTCGGCGTCTACCCACGGCCGATGCTCGAGCGGATGGAGCCGGCCGTCGACCGGCTCATCGAGCACGTCGACCAGAACAGCGACTTCGTGTCGCCGTCGGTCGAGCGGCTGGGGGTCGCGGACGGTGGGTCCGAGGGCGAGAACGCGGAGGCGGGCAAGTGATCGGCGTCCTGGCATCCCTCGGGTCGCTGACCCAGCCGCTCCCGGTCGACCCGTCGCCCATCGAGACCCCCCGGGTCGACTGGGCGGGCGAAGGCCCGCTGCTGGTGCTGGTCGGCGCCGCGCTGGCGCTGATGCTGCTGGCCGCGTTCGTCCGCAACCGCAAGGTCACGGTCTGGTACACGGTCGTGACCAGCCTGGCCGGTGTGGGTGCCATCGTGGCCTCCGTGCCGCTGTGGCGCGAGGTGCAGGACGCCGACCGCGGTCCCTTCTCCACGCTGGGCGGCGCGGTCGGGATCGACGGGTTCTCGGTCTTCACCACCGTCGTCATCGCGCTGGCGCTGATCCTGGCCACCCTGCTCACCGACGACTACCTGCGCCGCGAGGGCCTGGAGGGCGTGGAGCCCTACGTGCTGCTGCTGCTCTCCGCCGCCGGCGGCATCGTGATGGCCCAGGCCAACGACCTGATCGTGCTGTTCCTGGGCCTGGAGCTCCTGTCGCTCGCCGTGTACGTGCTGGCCGCCATGCACCGGCGCCGGCTGACGTCGCAGGAGGCGGGCATCAAGTACTTCGTGCTGGGCGCCTTCTCGTCGGCGTTCTTCCTGTACGGCATCGCCATGATCTACGGCGGCACCGGCACGACCAACCTGGTGACGATCCTCCGGCAGTTCAGCACGAGCGCGCTCACCGAGGACGGCCTGGTGCTGGCCGGCCTGGCCCTCATGCTGGTCGGCCTGGGGTTCAAGGTGGCGGCCGTGCCGTTCCACTTCTGGACCCCCGACGCCTACCAGGGCGCCCCGTCGCCGATGGTGGCCTGGATGGCGTCGGGCGTGAAGGTGGCGGGCTTCGCCGGGCTCATCCGGGTGTTCGTGCTCGCCTTCGAGGCCTACCGCATCGACTGGCAGCCGGCGGTGTACGCGCTGGCGGTGGCCACGCTGCTGGTCGGCGCCGTGCTCGCGGTGGTGCAGACCAACGTCAAGCGGATGATGGCCTACAGCTCGATCAACCACGCCGGGTTCGTGCTGGTCGGGGTGCAGGCGGCCACGGCGGAGGGGGTGCAGGCGGCGCTGTTCTACCTGGCCACCTACACGTTCCTCATCGCGGGCACCTTCGCCGTCGTCACGCTCATGGGGCGGCAGGGCGACGGCCACCACAGCCTCGACGACTACCGGGGGCTGTCGAAGTCGCGCCCGGTCCTGGCCCTGCTGCTCACGCTGTTCCTGCTGGCCCAGGCGGGCGTCCCACTGACCTCGGGGTTCTTCGCCAAGTTCTACGTGATCAACGCCGCGGTGGAGGCCGGGTCGACCTGGCTGGGCGTCATCGCCATGCTGTCGTCGGTCATCTCGGCGTTCCTCTACCTGCGGATCACGGTCAGCCTGTACATGAGCGAGGGCGAGGCCGACGGCCCGCAGGTCCCCATCCCGGCGGCGGCCGGTCTCGCCCTGGCCGTGTGCGCGGCGGTCACGCTGGTGGTCGGGGTGTGGCCCGGCTCGGTCGCCGAGCCGGCGCAGGACGCGATCCCGGTCCTGGTCGAGTCGGATTGAGGCCGCCGTCCGGTCCGCCGACCCCTGGGTAGCGACGGTTTTGCGCGCGGCGGGGCGCGAGTTGTGGTGGAATCCACCACGGCGCCGTCCTGCTCCCCCAGAATGGCTGACGCCTAGCTGCCATCCCTGAAACGACCCGTGCCGAACACCACCCGACTGAGCGACGCGAATCTCGTCCGCCGCTCGCAGCAAGGCGACCGGCGAGCTTTTGGCGCGCTCCTGGGCCGGTACGACCGCCGGCTCCGGGGCCTGGCCTACGCGCTGCTGCTCGACCCGGCCGAGATGGACACGGCGCTCGGCGTGGCCTACCTGCGGGCCTGGCGCGACGTCGTGCGGGTGGCGCCGAAGGACGACGTCGGCACCTGGCTCTACCGGGCGACGTACAACGCCTGCATCGACATGTTGCGGCGCGACGGCAGGCCGGCGCCCAAGCGGGTCCGGGGCCTGCGCCGGGGCCTGGCCGGCCTGGCGCCACTGGCCCGGGTGGCGGTGGTGCTGGTCGACCGCGAGGAGTTCTCGCCCACGTCCGCCGCCCGCATCCTGGGGGTGAGCCCCGCGGCGCTGCTGGAGCGCCTGGAGGTGGCGCGCGCCGCCCTGGACGAGCACGTGCCGGCCCCCGCCACGCCGGCCGGCGCCGCGACACCTGCCGCGACACCTGCCGCGCCTGCCGCCGCCGCACCGCCGCTTCCCGCACCGCCGACCACGCCCGAGGGTGCGCCTGGCCTCCCCGAGGGCGGGGTGTCGCATCCGGCGCCCGCGGCGGCCGACCCGGCGGCTCCGGCCGCCGTCCCCGGGGCGCCCGCGTCCGAGGGTGCGCCTGAGGTCCCCGAGGGCGGGGTGTCGCATCCGGCGGCCGCGGCGGCCGACCCGGCGGCTC
>DASSGC010000215.1:0-5024 GCA_035693765.1 Acidimicrobiales bacterium | reverse complement strand
GCCTCGACCGGATCGCTCAGCGCTCCGGCGAAGGTGAGTCCGTCCAACTTCCAGGCCACCAGGTCGGCGGCCGCACCCGGGGCCAGCATGCCCAGCTCGCCGAGCCGCCCCAGGCATGCGGCCGACCCGCGTGTGCCGATCTCGAGCGCGTCGCGGGCGGTGAACGACGTCGGCCCGCCTCGCTGCCGGCCGAGCAGCAGGGCGCCCCTCGCCTCCAGCCACAGCGAGGCGCTGTCCGTCGACGCCGAGCCGTCGCAGCCGAGGCCGACCGGCACGCCGGCGGCGCGGAAGTCCGTGACCGGGGCGATGCCGCCGCCGCCGATCATCATGTTCGAGCTGGGGCAGTGGGCGACCCCGGTGCCCCAACGGCCCATCCGTGCGATCTCGTCCGGGTTCGGGTAGATGCAGTGGGCCACCCACGATCGGTCGGATCCCCAGCCGACGTCCTCGAACAGCTCGATCGGCCGGCACCCGTACGTCTGCTCGCAAAAGGCATCCTCGTCGGGATCCTCGGCGAGGTGCGTGTGCAGCCGCACGTCCAGCCGCTCGGCCAGCTCGGCGGTCCGCCGCATCAGGTCCGGGGTCACCGAGAACGGCGAGCAGGGGGCCAGTGCCACCCGCACCATCGCCCCCGGCGCGGGGTCGTGGTGGCGGGCCACCGCCTCCTCGCAGGCGGCGAGGATCGTGTCGTCGTCCTGCACGACGGAGTCTGGTGGGAGCCCGCCGTCCTTCTCCGACAGCGACATCGACCCCCGAGTCGGATGGAAGCGCACGCCCAGCCGGCGGGCGGCAGCGATCTCGGCCGCCAGCAGGTCGCCGCCCCCGGCCGGGTGGACGTAGAGGTGGTCGGTCGAGGTCGTGCACCCCCCGAGCACGAGCTCGGCAAGGCCGACCCACGCCGACACGTACGAGGCCTCCTCGTCGAGCAGCGCCCACCGGGGATACAGGGTCGTCAGCCAGTCGAAGAGCGAGGCCGACGTGGCCGGCAGGTAGGCCCGGGTGAGGTTCTGGTAGATGTGGTGATGCGTGTTGACCAGGCCGGGCGTCACCAGGCAGCCGTCCGCCCGCAGCACGCGCCTGGCCGCCGGCGGGGGTTCGCCGGCAGGGCCGACCGCCGTCACGAACCCGTTCCGGCATGCCACCCAGCCACCCCGCAGCTCGCGCCGGTCGTCGTCCATGGTGACGATGTGGTCGGCGCCCGCGACCAGCAGGTCGACCGGCTCGCTCGCGGTCGGCTCGGGGGACGTGTCGGTCATGCCAGCCACTCGGTGATCTCCTGCTCGATCGCTGCCTTGGGTCGGGGCGGCGCGCCTGAGGCCCGGGAGTGGTACGGGTAACCGCCGGGCACCGGAGGGTACCTGGCGCCCGCCGGGCGGGACGTCACGCCGACCGCACCACCTGCAGCGACACCCTGGTGGCGCCGGCGGCCACGGCGGCGCGGAGGATGCCGTCGACCGCGTCGAGCACGGCGGCGTCGCCGCCGTCGGGACCGTCGCCGCCGTCGGTCACCTCGCCCGCGTCGCGGCGCTGGTTGCGGCCGTGCGCCCCGCCGGCCGACACCGTGGTGCCGAAGGGCCCGAAGTCGACCGCCAGGCCCGACGCCCGGGCGGCATCGACCGCAGCCCGGACGTGGGGTCCGGGCTCGCCCTCCACGAACGGCTCGATGGTGAACTCGACGACCAGGGACACCGTGGTCACCTCCCGGCGGCGTTCAGATAGTTGTAGACGGTGAAGCGGCTGACCCCCAGCGCATCGGCCACCTCCTCGACCGACTTGCGGAGCTGGAACGCGCCCCGTTCCTCCAGCATCCGCACCGCCCGCTGCTTGTCCTCCCGGGAGAGGTCGGCCAGCGGAGCGCCGAGCTGGGCCTCGACCGCGGCGATCATCCGGTCGAGTGCGCCGTGCACCCCCGGGAGCCGCATGCCGCCCACCACCCGACCCTCCCATCGCAGGGGGATGTCACTGGAGGTCACCCGCGACGCGGGCACCAACTGGGCGCCGAGGGCCTTGGCCACGGGTTCCAGGGTCACGAGGAGGGGATGGCGGGACGCCACGGGCGGGGAATCTACCGGTCCGCCGGTGGCCGGCCGGGGGTGGGCCGGTTTCGGGGCCGTGAAGACTGCGGTCCCGACGTTGACAGCCCGACGATCGAGGCTCTCGGGCAGCGTCGTACGGTGCTGATCGAGGACGGCACGATCGTCGCCGTGGTCCCCGCTGCCGCCGACGTCGACCCGCCGACGTCGACCCGCCGACGTCGACCCGCTGAGGCCGACCCGCTGAGGCCGGCGCCGCGGCGGGCCCGCCGGCGCTGACAACCGATCGAGCGCGCTGCGCGTCTCTCTGGCAGCCGCCATCCGGGCGGTACGGCGGACGTGGAGGTCGGCGTGGGACACATACGAGGCAGAGTGCTGGCGGTGGGGCTGGCGTCGGTGCTGGTGATCGGCATCGTGGGCTGGCCGGCCCCGACAGGGGCGGGACCGGCGGAAGCGGAACCGGCGCTCGAGGTCGCGCCGGGCGAGCCCCTGCACGACGGGGAGATCGTGGACGTGTCGGGCAGCGGCTTCGCCGGCGCGTCGACGACCACGCTCCTGCAGTGCACCACGGGTCTGGTCGGGATCGTCGACTGCGACCCCGGGACGGCCACACCGGTGACCATCGCCGGGGACGGGACGCTCTCGGCCCGACCGCGGGTGTTCGCCGTCATGCAGACCCATGCCGAGGACCGGGTCGACTGCCGGGAGCCGGGCCGCTGCGTCCTGGCGGCGTCGGTCGCCTTCGACGTCGTGGGCGGCGCGGTCACCGTCCCGCTCGACTTCGCGGCCGACGGACCGCTGCTGGAGCCGGCGATCACGGTCACCCCGGGCAGCGAGCTGGTCGACCGCCAGACCGTCCACATCGAGGGCGTGAACCTGTTCCGCACCGAGTTCGACTCGGTGCGCCTCTACCAGTGCCGGGCCGACTGGACCGCGTGGGACGGTTGCCGGGCCGCCGAGACCGCGACCGCGGCCGTCGACGACGACGGCACCTTCAGCGCCGAGATGCAGGTGTCGGCCACGATCGTGACCGGGTACACGCCGACCGACTGCCGCGCCAGCGCCGACGCCTGCGTCATCGTCGCCAGCAACCTGGTCGTGGACCGCAGCTGGGGCCCGAAGGCGGTCGCCCGGCTGCGGTTCGACCCCGGCGCGCCCCTGCCCGAGTGGCCCAGCCCGCAGCTCTCGGCGTTGCCGGACGGCCTGCACGACTTCACGGCGCTGCCGGTCGAGGGCTCCGGCTTCACGCCCGGCGGCAACGTCCGGCTGCGCGTGTGCCAGACCGGTCTCAGCGACACGCACTGCGACTTCATGAACGGGGAGATGTCCGCGGCGGACGGCACCGGCGCCCTCCAGGGCGAGATCGCCGTCTGGCCGGACTTCACCTGGTGGGCCAGCGGCCCGATCGACTGCCGCGAGGCGCCGGGTTGCGAGCTCGTCGTCACCGACGAGGAGCGGGGCCTGACCCTCACGTCGCGACTCGACTTCGGTCCCCCGGACGGCCCCGCGGGACGCTACCTCGGTCCCACCTTCGACGACGTCCAGGTCGACCACGACGTCGCCTACCGCGACACGGTCGACGACCGCGGCACCCCGGTGCAGCTCAAGCTCGACATCTACCGGCCGGTGGGCGACACCGCGACCAGCCGCCCGGCCGTCGTCTGGATGCACGGCGGCTGGTTCGTCGGGGGCGACAAGCGGAACATGGCCAACCACGCCACCGCCTCGGCCCAGCACGGCTACGTCGGTGTGTCGCTGCAGTACCGGTTGGGGCACGGCGACGACTGGCGCGGCATCTACCTCGCCAGCCTCGACGCCTACGACGACGCCACCGCCGGCGTCGCCTGGTTGCGGGCGCACGCCGCCGAGTACGGGATCGACCCGGACGCCATCGTCGCCGGCGGCTTCTCGGCCGGCGGCGTGACCGCCTACAACCTCGCCCTCCTGCCCGGCCAGCGCGGGCCGGCCACCTCGCAGGTCGCGGGCGCCATCCCCATGGCGGGGCTGCCCTACACGCCGCCCGAGCCGGGCGACCCGCCGTCGATCGCCTTCCACGGGACGCGCGACACCGTGCTGGCCGTCGACAACGCCCGGGCGCACTGCCAGCGGTCGGAGGACGTCGGCGTCGCCTGCGAGATCGTGACCCGGGACGGCATGGGGCACGGCGAGCCCTCGCTCCGCGAGCTCATGGCGCGGAGCAGCGCCTTCCTCGGCGAGCACGTGCTGGCGCCGCGGGGCTACTTCGACGTGGCGGCCGAGCCCGGCGGGCCCTACGAGGTCGCCGAGGGATCGACCGTGACGCTCGACGGGTCGGGCTCGACCGGCGACGGCCTCGCGTTCGCCTGGTCGCCGGCCGAACGTGTCGACGACCCGGCCGCGAGCGCGCCGGCGCTGGCCGGCCTCGACGACGGCAGCGAGACGCTGCGGCTCGACGTCACGAGCGAGCACGGCATCGGGGCCGGCGCCGACGTCACCGTGACGACCCGGAACGTCGACCCCGCCCTGGGCGAGATCTCGGCGGAGACGGCCGAGCGCACGCTGTCGCTGGGCGCGGACCTGACCGACCCGGGCCGGGCCGACACGCACGCCGCCCGCATCGACTGGGGCGACGGCACCGCAAGCGACGCCACCGTGGCGCAGGCCACGGGCAGCGCGACGGTGACCGGCGCCCACGAGTACGCCGCCCCGGGCGAGTACCGCGTGACGGTCACCGCCGCGGACGACGACGGCGGCCGCGATGTCCGCACCGAGACGGTGGTCGTGGGCTGCACCATCGTGGGGACCGACGGCGCCGACCGCCTCGTGGGCACCGACGGCGCCGACGTGATCTGCGGGCTCGGGGGCGACGACGTGGTGAAGGGCCTCGGCGGCGACGACGTGCTGCTCGGGGGCGACGGCGATGACCACCTCTACGGCGGCCGCGGTGCCGACCTCCTGGTGGGCGGCGCGGGCCGCGACCGCGCCGTCGGCGGACCGGGTCGCGACGAGTGT
>DASSGC010000214.1:0-8288 GCA_035693765.1 Acidimicrobiales bacterium | reverse complement strand
ACGGGGCGTCGACCAGCACCCGGTCGAACGCCGCCGGGCGCCACGGCGGCCGGGTGCCGTCGGCCACCACCACGTCCAGCCGGTCGGCGACCCCGGTGGCGGCCGCGTTGCGCCGGACGAGACCGGCGCGGCGGTCCCGCACGTCCGCGGCCACCACCCGGGCGCCCGCGGCGGCGAGCGCGGTGGCCTTGCCGCCGGGCGCGGCGCACAGGTCGAGGACCCGCTCCCCCGGCCCGGCACCGACCGCCGCCGCCACCCGCTGCGACGCCGGGTCCTGCACGTAGCCGTCGTCGCGCGCCGCCACCGCGGCCGGCTCGTTCATGGCCGCCACGGCGGCCAGCGCCCGCTCCCGGCCCAGGTCCGCGACGAGCCGGTCGAGCACCCAGTCGGGCACGCTCAACCGTGTGGCGTCGTCGGGCCACACGACCTGGTCCCGGCCGTCCGCGACGCGCCGGAGGACGGCGTTGACCAGGCCGCGCGCCCGAGGCGGCGCCACGGCGACCGTCTCGCCCACCGCCGCGTGGGGGGCCGTGCCCGCGAACACGAGCTGGTACGCGCCGAGCCGCAGCGCGTTGCGCACCCGGCTCTCCACCGGTCGGGCCAGGAACCGGTCGGCCAGGAAGTCGCAGGCCCGCCGCATGCGGGTGGTGCCGTACACGAGGTCGGTCGCGAACCGGCGGTCGGCCGGCGACAGCCCCGACCGGTCGAGCACCCCCGGCAGCACCAGGTTGGCGAACGCGCCCCCCACCTCGATGCGGTCGAGGACGTCGAGCGCCACCGCCCGGGCGCGGCGCGGGGCGACCTGCGGCACAGGCGCGGGCGCACGTCCCGGGCGCCGCTGCCGCCGCGCCGGTGGCCGCCGGCTCACCGGCCCAGCCCGGCCGTCACGTCGCCGGCGATGCCGTTGGCCCAGGCCGCGGCCTCCATGCGCCGCCGGCCCTCGGGCTGCACCTCGGCCAGCCAGATGCTGCCGTCGCCGACGGGCACCTCGATCGCCCCCCGCCCCGCCGGCGACAGCGAGGTCCGCCACACCTTGAGGCGATGCCCGCCATGGGTCGTCCAGGCGCCGCCCACCCGCACCACGCGGTGCACGGCCACCGCCGGGCCGGACCAGTCGATGGCCAGGTCGGCCTGCTCCAGCTTGTGCGCGTAGGTGGGCTCCCCCTGCTGCGGGCGCGGCTCGCCCAGCCCCCGGGCCAGGTTGGCCAGCAGCAGCTCGGTCCCCATCCGGGCGAGCCGCTGCCGCAGGACCTCGGCCGTCTCGTCCGGGCCGATGACGGTCTCCGCCCGGTCGTAGATCCCGCCGGTGTCGAGCCCCTCCTCGACCACCATCAGGTCGACGCCGGTGCGCTCGTCGCCCGCCAGGATCGCCCGCTCGACCGGCGCCGCGCCGCGCCAGCGGGGCAGCAGCGAGAAGTGGATGTTCACCATCGGCAGCTCGGCGAGCACGTGGGGTTTGATCAGCCGGCCGAAGGCGACCACGACGCCCAGGTCGGCGTCGACCTCCAGCGCGTCGCCCACCACGTCGCTGACCGGCAGGCCCAGGTCGATGGCCGCCTGCTTGACCGGCGAGGGCGACGTCCGCGCGCCCCGGCCCCGGCGCCTGTCGGGCTGGGACACGACCAGGGCGACCTCGTGGCCGGTCTCCACCAGCCCGCGGAGCGTGCCGACCGAGGCCTCGGGGGTGCCGAGGAAGACGAGGCGCCGGGCGTGCGCCGGCGCCGGGGGCAGGCTCACCTGCCGAACGACAGCCCGGACTTCGGCTCGGCGGCGGCCAGCGCGGACGGGCCGATGCCCTTCTCGCGGATGGTCCGCAGTGCCTGCTTGCGGGTGTCGGCGTCGAGCCGCTCGAGCAGCAGCACGCCGTCGAGGTGGTCGATCTCGTGCTGGAAGCAGCGTGCCAGCACGTCGTCGGCCTCGATGCTCACCTCGTCGCCGTCGAGGTCGACCCCCGTCAGGAGCACCTGCTTGGGCCGGACGATCTGCCACGACAGGCCGGGCACCGACAGGCACCCCTCCTCGTAGGTCCACTCGCCGTCGCTGTCGGCGATCGTCGGGTTGATCAGCGTGCTGGGGCCGTCGCCGATGTCGTAGACGAACAGCCGCTTCTCGACACCCACCTGCGGGGCCGCCAGGCCGACCCCGGGGGCCTCGTACATCGTGACGATCATGTCCTCGGCCAGCTTGGCCAGGCGCCCGTCGATGGTGGTGACCTCGGCGGCGCGCTGACGCAGCACAGGGTCGCCGACCAGGCGGATGCGGTAGGGAGCCATGACGCTCAAGGCTACCGTCGCACGACGTGGGCTCATCGACGCCGCCGCCCGAGCACTACTTCTCGCCCTCGCCCGCCGCGCCGTCGCGCCCGTCGTCGGTGCGGCTCGACCTGCCCGACCTGTCGCTCACCCTGGCGACCGACCGCGGCGTGTTCTCCGCCGGCGGCATCGATGCGGGCACGAAGGTCCTGCTCCTCACCGCCCCGCCGCCGCCCGCTGCGGGGCACCTGCTCGACCTCGGCTGCGGGTACGGGCCCATCGCCCTGACGCTGGCCCACCGCTCGCCGGGGGCCACGGTGTGGGCCGTCGACGTCAACGCGCGGGCGCTCGACCTGGTGCGGGCGAACGCCGCGGCGGCCGGGCTGGGCAACGTCCGTGCCGTCGCGCCCGACGAGGTGCCCGGCGACGTGGCCTTCGCCGGCCTGTGGTCGAACCCGCCGGTGCGGGTGGGGAAGGCGGCGCTGCACGACCTGCTCGAACGCTGGCTCCCCCGCCTCGCCCCCGGCGCCCACGCGCTCCTGGTGGTGCAGAAGCACCTGGGGGCCGACTCGCTGCACCGCTGGCTCGAGGGCCGGGGCTGGGCGGTCGACCGCCTGGCGAGCCGCATGGCCTACCGGGTGCTCGACGTGCAGGCCGGCACGGCGCCGGACGGGCGGACGTGAGCCGGCAGCTCGACTCGACGGGCGTCAAACGCCTCCACCGCACGTGGCGCCGCAGGGACCGGGGTCAGGTGGGCCTGGTGCTCGACCACGTGCAGTCGCCGTTCAACGTCGGATCGATCGTGCGCACGGCCGCCGCCTTCGGTGTCGACCACCTCTGGCTGGTGGCCGACACCGCCTCACCGGCCGACACCAAGACGGGGAAGACGGCGCTCGGTTCGCAGCGGTTCGTCCAGTGGACCTGGCACGACACCGCCGCCGACGCCGTCGCCGCGGCCCGCGCGGCGGGGTACCGGGTGGTCGGCATCGAGCTGGCCGAGGGCGCCGTCCCCCTGCCCGACCTGGCGTTCGACGGGCCGGTGGCGCTCATGGTCGGGCACGAGGACCGGGGCCTCTCCCCGGCCTCGCTGGGCCTGTGCGACGCCGTGGCGTTCATCCCCCAGATCGGGCGCGTCGGGTCGCTCAACGTGGCCACGGCCACGGCCATCGCCCTCTACGAGGTGCGGCGGCAGGGCTGGGCCGGGGCCTGACGGGCGCTGACGGGCGGCGGAAAATCATGCTGCGGGCGCCGCGGCCACGCTCCTACCCTGAGCGCGTGAACGCACCCACGGTTCGCGGCATCGCGGAAGACGAGTTCGCCCCGTTCCTCAACGTCGTGCGGACGGCGTTCGTGTCCGGCCCGGCCAGCGAGGGCGAGGTGCAGGTGCGGCGCGCCCAGACCGACCTGGAGCGCTGCCTCGGGGCCTTCGACGGGGGCGGCCGCCTGTGCGGCGCCGCGCACGCGTTCGCCACCCCGCTCACCGTCCCGGGCGGCGAGGTGCGGGCCGGCGCCGTCAGCGGGGTCGGCGTGCTGCCCACGCATCGGCGTGAGGGGCACCTGACCCGCATGATGCGGGCCCAGCTCGCCGACATCGCCGACCGGGGCGAGACGGTGGCGGCGCTGATCGCGGCGGAGTACCCCATCTACGGGCGCTACGGCTACGGGCCGGCCACCGAGGCGGTCAACCTGCGTCTCGACGCCGCCGGCGCCACCTGGCGCGACGAGCCGGTGGGCCGCGTCGAGCTGGTGGACAGCGAGGCCTTCGCCAAGCTCGTCGACGAGCTGTACGACCGGGTGCGGCGGGCGGTGCCGGGGCACATCGGCTGGAACACGGCCCGGTGGCGCATCCGGGCCGGGGTCGACGCCTTCGACGACGGCGAGGACGCCAAGCGGCGGGACGCCGCCAAGGTCGTGTGGCGCGATCCGGCGGGTGAGGTCGGCGGGGCCGCCATGTACAGCGTCGACGGCGCCTGGGACCACAACCGCCCGGCGGGTCGCCTCAGCACCGATGCCCTCGTCGCCGCCACGGCCCAGGCCGACCGGGAGCTGCTCCGCTACCTGGCCGCCGTCGACTGGGTCAGCGAGGTCCACGTCGGCCTGCGGCCCGTCGACCACCCTGCGCCCCTCACGCTGGTCGACGGCAGGATGGCGGCGCTCACCGGGCGGTCCGACCACGTCTGGCTGCGCGTGCTCGACGTACCCACGGCGCTGGCGGCTCGCCGCTACGCCGCCCCGGGCGGGCTCGTCGTCGAGGTCGACGACCCGCTCCGGTTCGCGGGTGGGCGCTTCCGCCTGGACGGCGGGCCCGACGGCGCCGAGTGCTGGCCGACCACCGAGGCCGCCGACCTGATCGTCCCCGTCGCGGCGCTGGGCGCCGCCTACCTGGGTGGTGTCGGCTGGCAGCGTCTGGCCGACGGCGGCTGGGTCGACGAGGCCCGCCCCGGCGCCCTCGCCCGGGCGGCGGCGATGTTCGCCACGCCGCGCGCCCCGTGGTGCGCGATGACGTTCTGAACCCGGCCCCGCGACCCGGCCCCGCGACCCTGCCCCGCGACCTGGCCAGGCGATCGGTCAGATCACCCGCTCGTTGCCACCGTCGACCGCGATCTGGGCGCCGGTGGTCCGGCCGAACGCCGGCCCGCACAGCGCGACGATCGCTGCCGCCACGTCGGCGGACGTGACCTCGACCCCCAGCAGGTTCCGGGTGCGGTACTGCTCGGGCGTGACCCCGGCGGCAGCGGCCCGCTCGGCGATGACGTCGTCGGTCCACAACCCGGTGTCGAACACCGCGTCGGGGTGGACGACGTTGACCCGGATGCCGTCCCGCGCCCACTCCAGCGCCGCCACGCGCGCGATCTGGGTGAGCGCCGCCTTGGAGGCCGAGTAGGCCCCCGCGCCGCGCCCGGGCGCCGGCACGTTCTTCGAGCCGACCACCACGACGCTGCCCCCGGCCGGCGACAGCCGCAGGAACGGGTGCGTGGCGCCCAGCAGCAGGGCGGCGGCACCGGCGTTGACGTCCATCGCCTCGGCCCACCGCTCCGGCGCCAGCACCGCCAGCGGTTCGGAGTGCGGGAACACGCCGGCGTTCACCACCACGACGTCGATCCCGCCGAAGCCGCGCACGCTCCGGGCCACCGCATCCTCGACCGCCTCGGGGTCGCGCACGTCGCCCAGCACGGCCTGGTACTCGGGGCCATCGCCGACCTCCTCCACCCCGGCGTCGCGATCGAGGCCGACCACGGCGGCGCCGGCCGCGAGGAGGGCCTCGGCGGTGGCGCGGCCGATGCCCGACGCCGCGCCCGTCACGACGGCGACGCGCCCCGTGAGCGGCAGCGGTGCCGGCCGCCGGGCCAGCTTGGCCTGCTCCAGCTCCCAGTACTCGACGTCGAACACGTCGGCCTCGGTGGCCGGCGCGTAGTCGCCGAGGGCGTACGCGTGCTCGATGACCCACACGGTGTGCTCGTAGATGGCTGCGGCGGTGACCGCATCGGCCACCCGCTCGCCGGCGGCGAGGACACCCAGGCCCTGGTCGATCACCACCCGGGGCGCCGGGTCGGCCGGCACGATCTCCCGGTCGCCGAGCCGGTGCCGGTGGCCGTCGACGTAGGACCGGTAGGCGGTGGCGTACCGCGTGACGTCCCGTCCGAGCTGCGGCACCCGCTTGGTGCGCAGCACGTGGTCGGGCGTGGCCGGACCGGCCTGGGACAGCCGGGCGACGTCCGGCCGGGCGGCGAACCGCCGGCCCGCGGGTCCGCCGGTGCGGACGATCATGGGCCGGCCCGCGGCCGCGGAGATGTCGCGCCGCAGGGCGGCGATCGCGCCCAGCTCCGGCGGCGGGGCGGCCGGCCCGGTGTCGCCCGCGCCGGCACCGAAGGCGTGGTCCTCGACCCCGCCCTCGCCCGCGTCGGCCGGCGCCAGGAGCGGCGGCTCGTCGGGGTCGCCCGCCGCCGGGGCGGCGCCGGGCGCGTTCTCGATCCGCGCCAGGGCCCGGGCGACCAGGTCGATGTGGTGCTCGTAGGCGGTGCGGGCGTCGTCGGCGAAGGTGAACAGGCCGTGGTTGAGCAGCACCATGCCCACGGTCCCGGCGTGCTGGTGGGCCGGGAACCGCGTGGCGCACAGGCGCGCCAGGGCGAAGCCCGGCATGACGTACGGCACGGTTACGACGTCGTCGCCGTAGACCTCGGTGACCAGCGCCTCGGCCCGGAGCGTGTTCGTGATGGCCAGCACCGCATCGGCGTGGGTGTGGAGCACGAACCGGAACGGCAGGATGGCGTGCAGGATCGACTCGACCGACGGTGCCGGGGCGGAGGCGTCGAGCGAGGCCGCCTTCAGCTCGTTGGCCATGACGGCGTCGGACAGGGCCGCCAGCTCGGCGAGGCGCGCCACCCGGTCGAGCCGCAGCGGTGCGAAGTCGTGCGGCTGGAGGCCCGACATGTCCGCCCCGCTGCCCTTGACGTGCAGCACCTCCACGGGGTCGCCGAAGACGTCGTGACCGGTCGCCTTGACGGAGCTGTTGCCACCGCCGGCCAGCACCAGCGCGCGGTCGGCTCCCAGCAGGCGGGACGCGTAGGCGCACAGGCCCACGTCGCCCGCCAGGGCCGCGACCGCGGCCTCGTCGTCGTTCCAACCGCTCTTCACGTGTCGCCCCTGTCCCTGTCGCCCCCGGCGCCGGCCACTCGGCCGCCGGCCACAGCTTCCCACCTCGTGGCGGCACCCCGGGTGTCGCCACGAGGCCGCCGCCGGATCCCGGCTCGGCGGGCCGTGCCGGCCCGGCCCACCGCGACGGCCCGATCCGCGCCATCAGGAGTCGTCCGGATGGGGTCACGCCGGCGCGTGTCACCGTGCTGCACTGCCGGTCGGCCGAGCCGTCGAGCTGGCGCTCCCCACCAGCTCCCACGCGTAGGCCGAGGCGAGCGCCCGATCCGCCCGGCCTGTCAGCCGGGCCGCTCGCCTGCCGCCGGGCGCACGACTCGTCGCTCGGTCACCAGGGCGGTGACGAGATCGCACGGGGTGACGTCGAACGCCGGGTTCATCGCCCGGGCGGCGCCGGGGGCCCAGCGGGTGCCGGCCCACGACAGCACCTCGTCCTCGTCCCGGTCCTCGATCACGATGGCGCCGCCGTCGGGCGTGCCCGGGTCGACGGACGACTCGGGCGCCGCCACCACGAACGGCACCCCCGCCCGGGCCGCAGCCAGGGCCAGCGGGTAGGTGCCGACCTTGTTGGCCACGTCGCCGTTGGCCGCCACCCGGTCGGCCCCCACCACCACGACGTCGACCAGCCCCCGCGCGATGAGCGACGGTCCCGCACCGTCGACCACCACCCGGTAGTCCGCACCCAGGCGGTCGAGCTCCCAGGCGGTGAGGCGGGCGCCCTGGAGCAGCGGCCGGGTCTCGCCGGCGTAGACGCGGCCGAGCCGCCCGGCGGCCTGGAGGGCCCGGACCACCCCGAGCGCCGTGCCGTACTCGACGCACGCCAGCGCGCCCGCGTTGCAGTGGGTGTGGACCCGCAGGCCGCCCTGTGGCGTGCCGCACAGCTCGACCAGCAGGTCGGCGCCCCGGGCACCGATGCGCCGGTTGACGGCGCCGTCCTCGTCGAGCTGGGCCAGCGCCTCGGTGGCCACGGCCGTCTCGCCCTCGGGCAGGCGGGCCGCCACGCGGTCGACGCCCCGGGCCAGGTTCACCGCGGTGGGCCGGGCGTGGCGCACGCGGTCGAGCGCGGCACGCAGGGCCGCCTCGGACCAGCCGTCCCGTTCCGCCTGGCGGGCGGCCAGCAGCACCCCCAGGCCCCCGGCGGCGCCGAGCGCGGGTGCGCCCCGGACGGCCAGGCGGCCGACGGCCCCGACGAGGTCGTCCACCGTCGTCAGCCGGAGGACCCGCACCTCGGCGGGGAGGGCCGTCTGGTCGACGATCACCACAGCCTCGCCGTCCCAGTCGACCGTCCTCACGGGCGCCACTGTACGGGCGCACCCCCACGACCCGAACCGGGTCGGCACCACCGCGCCCGGCGCGACGCCGCCGACCCGGTTCAGACCCGTCGGC
>DASSGC010000213.1:0-5153 GCA_035693765.1 Acidimicrobiales bacterium | reverse complement strand
CGTCTTCCGCGGCCGCTGATCGCGTCAGCCGAGCGCGCTCTGCGCCACGCCCAAGAAGATCAGGATCGAGAGCAGGTCCTGGATCACGGTCGCGAGCGGGCCGCTCCCGAAGGCGGGGTCGAGCCCGAGCCGGTGGAGCAGCCCCGGCAGCGCCATGGCAACGACGGTTGCGGTCGAGCATGCGGCGAGGAGCGCGATCGCCACGGCGACGACGACTTCGCCGTCGTGCCAGAACAGGAGACCGACGGGCAGGAACACCGCCCCGAGCGCAGCGCCGATGAGGAGCCCGGTCAGCAACTCCCGCCGGACGATGCGGCCGACAGGAACGCCGACGGACAGGCCACGGATGACCAGCGCTTCCGTCTGCGTGCCCACCGCATCCGCCATGTAGACGATGCCCGGCACGAACACCGCGAGGATCACACGCGCGTTGAGCTCACTCTCGAAGCCCCCGACGATCCCGGCGGCGGCGACCGCGCCGGCGAGACCCAGGAGGAGCCACGGGAGTCGATGCCCGAGCCGGGGCAGCACAGCCTCCTCGGTCGCGTGACGGGCCGAGGCCGCGCTCGCGAGGTAGCCACCCAACCGAGCGAGATCCTCGTCGTGCTCGGACAGCAGCACCTCGACGAGGCGACGGGGCGGGATGAGGCCGACGAAGCGCCCGTCGTCGTCGACCACCGCGAGGGCGCTCTCGCCGTGTCTGACCGCCTTCCATGCCGCGATCTCCTCGTCGACACCCCGCGTGATCACCGGGGGGTCGGGGTCCATGAGGTCGGCCAGCGGTGTGAACGGTTCCGCGGCGAGAACGTCCTCGATGCGCGCCAGCCCGGCGAGGTGGCCTTCGCTGCACACGGCGATGTGCGCGGCCGACTCGAAGCGGCGACCGGCGAGGTCGGCCCGCACCATCTGGGCGGTCGCAGCCGGCTGAGCCACCGGCACTGGCCCGTACTGCGGTGGGGCCTCGAACTGCAGTTCTCCATCCACGACCTCGCCAGCCCCCCGGTCAGCGTCGTCCGACGTCATGGCACCAAGATCGCGCCCCCATCTGCCATCGTCTCCTCGGTGCTGGAGGGTGGCGTGGTGGCGCAGGCACCCTGCTCTCTGTGGTGGGACGGCGGCCGTCCGCTCGTGACGCCGGGGAGCCGACCCGCCGGCCCGTCGCGCGACCGGGGCGGCCGCGCGGCCGCCCCGGTCGGGGTGTTCGAAGTGCCGGCCGTCCCGGCAGGCGACCTCAGCCGAGGTAGCCGGGATCCACGTAGACCTCGGTGGTCGCGACGTCGGGGATCTGGTCGAAGCTGGAGATCTCCCCGGCCGTCGAGCCGTTGGCGGGCACGAAGTTGAGGATCTGCCACGCGCCGCCGACGATGGCGCCGTTGGCGTTGCGGAAGATGGCGTAGGCGTACGGGCTGTCGAGCTGCTGCGCGTAGGTCGACTTCACCGTGAAGGTGGTCGTGAGGCCCCCGTACTCCTCCGCCGCCGTGCTGACGCCCTCGGCGGTGAGGCCGCCCTCGTCGGGCACTTCGGTGGCGTAAGGCGACGGCTCGCCGATCTGGACCTCGATCTTGCCGACCCTGGCGGTCAGCCCGGAGTAGATCTCGTCGCCGACGCCGAACTTCTCGCCGGGCCGGATGACGTAGATGGTGTGCTGCTCGCTGCTGAGCACGGCGCCCGCCTCGTCGTAGATCGAGACGCTGATGTCGACGTCGGTGGCCGTCTCGTCGCCCTTGTTCTCGACGATGAATCCGTAGCTGGCCTTCAGCTCGTCCTGGTCGAAGCCGCCCATGTAGTTGGAGAAGCCGGACTCGACGACCTCCAGCTCGGTGTTGCCGGACGGGTTGGTGTCGGGTTCGGTGTCGTCCGACGGCTCGAAGGTGGCGGGCGGCTCGGTGTCGGGGGTCGTCGCGTCGGTCGTGTTCGTGCCCGGGTTGCCGGTCGTGGTGTCGTCGCCGTCGTCCTGCATGATGAAGAACAGGCCGATGAGCAGCGCGGCCGCCACCACGCCGATGGCCACGAACAGCGGCGTGCGGTTCTGGCCGCCCTGGCCCGGCGGCGGGGCGCCGTAGGGGCCGGACGGGGCGCCGGGGGGGAAGCCACCGTTGGGCACGCCCGCGGGGAAGCCGCCGCTCGGCGGGCCGGCCGGGGGGAAGCCGCCCGGGGGGAAGCCGCCGACCGGTGGGCCGAGCGGGGGACCGGCGGGTGCACCGCCGGGCGGAGGGAAGCCGGCCGCGGCGGCCGGCTGGGGGATGGCCTCGTCGCCGGGCATCTCGGGTCGCGGCGGTGGGTACCACTTGTCGTCAGACGCCTGCCACCAGTCAGGGCCTTGCGGTGTGTCGCTCATGTTGCGTTCCTCGTCGGTCTCGCCGCCATGTGTCCCAGCCCGGCGGGACGGGCGATTGCGCCGCCGACCGGAGCACGGAACTGTACGTGATGTCGAGCGACCGCCGGTGTCGCGGCGATGCCAGGTCGCGGGCGCCTGGCGGGGGCCGGCACGGCGCCCCGGAGACCGTCGATCGAGTGCCCGCACGACCGCGGGACGCACGCGTCCGGACGGTCAGGCGATGGTCTTCGCGAGCCGGTCCATGGCCTGGTCCTCGCTGATGTCGAGCGCGAAGGCGAGCTCGGACACGAGCACCTGGCGAGCCTTGACGAACATGGACTTCTCGCCCGCGGACAGGCCCTTGTCGTTGTCGCGCAGCGCCAGGTTCCGGACCACCTCGGCCACCTGGTACACGTCGCCCGACTTGAGCTTCTCCTGGTGGTTCTTGAACCGCCGGGACCAGTTGGTGGGCTCGCGGACGTCCTTCTTGGCCAGGACCTCGAAGACGTCCTCGACGTCCTCGACCGAGATCGGGTACCGCATCCCGATCTCCTCGGCCTTGTCGACCGGCACCTTCAGGACGAGGTCGCCGTGGGTCATGCGCAGGACGAAGAACTCCTTGTCGACCCCGTCCGGGGGCATGGGTCGCTTCTCGGTGGCCTCGATGACGGCCGCCCCGTGGTGCGGGTACACGACCCGATCCTTGACCCGGAATGACACGCGCTGCTCCTCGAACGTCCCTAGGGGGTCCGTACAGGATGCCACTTCCGGGAGGTGCTTCCACAGTCCTAAGGTGCTTGCATTCGCCGTGCGAGAACCGCGCCGCCAGAAACCCCGCCCCCGGAGGCCGAGATGATCGAGTGGTCGGAAGAGCAGCAGATGGTGCGGGCCGCCGTCCGTGACTTCATCGCCAAGGAGGTCGTGCCCCACCACCGCGAGCTGGAGCACGGCGACCTGCCGCCCTACGACATCCTGCGCAAGCTGTTCTCCACCTTCGGCATGGACGCCATGGCCCGCGACCGCTTCGACCGCCAGATCGCACGCGACAAGGCGCTGGCCGCCGGCCAGGCGGTCGAGGACCGGGACGCCGGGGAGGACGGCGCGCCGCGCGACCCGGCAGCCGCCGCCAACGCGATGGCGTTCCAGATGATCCCGATCATCGAGCTGTGCCGCTGGAGCCCGGGCATGGTGACCGCCATGGGCGTCTCGATGGGCCTGACGTCGGCGGCGATCATGGCGAAGGGCACGGTGGCCCAGAAGGAGCGGTGGGCGCTGCCGCTGCTCACCATGGAGAAGATCGGGGCCTGGGCCATCACCGAGCCGGGGTCGGGCTCCGACGCCTTCGGGTCGATGCGCTCGACGGCCCGGCGCGACGGCGACGAGTACGTGCTCAACGGGGCGAAGACCTTCATCACCAACGGCCCCTACGCCGACACGATCGTGTTCATCTGCAAGCTGGACGAGGGCAACCCGGCGGCGGAGCGCAAGGTGCTGAGCTTCGTGCTCGACTCGGGCACGCCCGGGCTGGAGCAGTCCAAGCCGCTGAGCAAGATGGGCATGCACAGCTCGCCCACCGGTGAGCTGTTCCTCACCGACGTGCGGGTGGGGCGGGACCGGCTGATCGGCGAGACCGAGGAGGTCGAGGGTGGCGGGCGCACGGCCGCCAAGGCCACCTTCCTCCAGGAGCGGTCGGGGGTCGCCGCCATGGCGCTGGGGATCATCTCCCAGTGCCTGGAGCTGTCGGTGGCCTACGCCCGGGAGCGGGTGCAGTTCGGGCAGCCGATCGGGGAGTTCCAGCTCATCCAGGACAAGCTGGCCCGCATGGAGGTCGCCCGGCTGAACGTCGAGAACCTGGTGTTCCGGGTCGTGGAGGCCTCGGCCTCCGGCAAGGGCTTCACGCTGGCGGAGGCCTCGGCCATGAAGCTGTACGCGGCGCGGGCGGCCACCGAGGTGGCCATGGAGGCCGTCCAGCTCTTCGGCGGCAACGGTTACATGAGCGAGTTCCAGGTGGAGCAGTTGGCCCGCGACGCCAAGGTGCTGCAGATCTACGGTGGCACCGACGAGATCCAGATCACCCACATCGCCAAGGACCTGCTGCGGGGCTGAGCGTGTGCGCGGATAGGTCACGCCGGCGCGTGTCACCGTGCTGCGTTGCCGGTCGGCCGAGCTGTGGAGCTGGTGCTTCCATGCCAAATCCCCACGCGTAGGCCGTGGCGAGCGCCCTATCCGCTCGGCCTGTGAGCCCACCTCTGGGACCCCGGGGTGATGTCCGACCTCGGCACCCTCGGCGGGGCGGCCGGGCTACAGGCCGAGCGAGCGACCGATGATCTCCTTCATGATCTCGGTCGTCCCGCCGTAGATGCGGGTGATGCGGGCGTCCGCGAAGGCCCGGGCGACCGGGTACTCGGACATGTAGCCGTAGCCGCCGTGGAGCTGCACGCAGGCGTCGGCCACTCGCCCCTGCAGCTCGGTGCACCACCACTTGGCCATGGACGCCTCTTCGGCCGTCAGCTCGCCGGCGTCGAGCGCCAGCACGCAGCGGTCGACGAAGGTCTGCGCGATCTCGATCTCGGTCGCCATCTCGGCCATGCGGAACCGGCTGTTCTGGAACGAGCCGATGGCCTGGCCGAACGCCGTCCGCTCCTTCACGTAGGCCAGTGTCTGGTCGAACGCGGCCCGCGCCGCCGCCACGGCCGTCACCGCGATGGACAGCCGCTCCTGCGGCAGGTTCGTGACCAGGTAGCGGAACCCCTGGCCCTCGTCGCCCAGCCGGTTGGCGACGGGCACCCGCACGTCGGAGAAGAACAGCTCGGCGGTGTCCTGGGCGTGCAGTCCC
>DASSGC010000212.1:0-19452 GCA_035693765.1 Acidimicrobiales bacterium | reverse complement strand
TCCCTCGGGCCATGGAGAAGAGCGCATCGTCCCGCGCCTCGCCGTCGAAGCGGCCCACCGTCCCTGTGTGCCGGCCTCGCCAGCGCCAGCGGACGAACGTGAACTTGCCCGTGGCCGTGGATCCGGTCACGGCCCCCCGGTCACCGAATCCGGATTCGACCTCATACCCTTGGCGGGGTTCCGCGCCCCCTTGGCCGGGTTCCGCGCCCCCTTGGTGGGGCTCCACGCCGGCTTCGAAATACTGCTGGAAGAGTCGAGTGACGTCTGCCTCGACCTCCGCCTTGCGCTGGTCGGGGCCGCCGTCGCCGCGACCAGGGTTCTCCGAGCTGGTCATGTCCCTGTCCTCTCGTCGATTCACCAGATGCCGCCGTCGCGCCGTGCCGGTTGGACGACCACGACGTCGTCCATGCCCGTGAGCGCTTCGGGGTCGGACGTGCCGCCGAGGTCGCGGCGCTCCCGGACGTCCGCGCACCGGTGCACGGCGAACGGCGGGAGGTCCCAGGACTCGACGTTCGGTTGCCCCCAGTTGGGCTTCGTCGGCTCGGGGAAGTTGTTCCAGACGATCGTGCTGTCGTGGTTGGCGTGGGTCACGAGCCACATGCCCTGATGGTGGGTGCGGGCAGGCTCCTGGCCACTGGGGGCGCCACCCTTGACGGGTGATCCCGGCGTGCGCCGGAACGTGGCCGGCACGACCCCGGCCGTACCGGTGGTACCGGTCGAGGCAGGGTTGTCGATCGTGATGTAGTCGCCCTGGTAGCCGTCCCTGCCGTACAGGTAGTACGGGTTGGGCGTCGTCGCTCCGCCGATCGTGAGCTGATCCGTGTCGCCGACCACGTCGAGCGGCGACGGGGTGACCGGCCGGTCGTGGCCGGGGGTCGAGAGCATCACCGTCACCTGCCCCCGGACCGCCGACGCCGTGTCGTGGCACTGCCAGGTCACCCACCCCTCGAACCACGGGCTGGGACAGGTCAGGAACAGGTACACCGGCCACACGTGGGTGGCCTGCTGGCGGAGCTGGTTCACGATGGTGGCGGCATCCGCCTCGCTCGGGACGGGGGCAGGGAACGTCGCAGGATCGAGGTGGAGGTGGGGGACGCCCAGCGACAGCTCGAGCATCCGCTGGAGGGTCTCGCACACGATCAGCTCGACGTTGCCGAAGTAGCCGTTCCAGTGCCCGAGCGACTTCCCCTGCACCCAGGTCGCCGTCGTCTGCCGGTACCAGGTGCCGCCGCTCTCCTCCATGCCGAACCAATCGCGGGCGATCGTCGCCTTCCAGTCCATGGGCCCGGTGTCGCCCAGCGCCGCGAACAGGCTGGATTCGATGATCGAGTTCTCCTTGGTCACCGTCCGGATGGCGGCGGGGTTCGCCGCACCGTCGCGCAGCTGCCGGCACACGCTGGCGTAACGCCAGATCGCCCGCAGCCGGCGCCGGGGCCCCTCCCGGGCCGCAAGGATCGCCTGGGCGCCGTCGGCGGGGCCGGTGGCGTCGAGTCCCTCGTTGAACCAGCTCTCGACGGCCGTGGGGAAGAAGCCCTTCTCCCATTGGTATGGCATGTAGCCCATCGGTCTGCGCCTCCTTGTCGTCGAAATGTGTCGTCGAGCGTGTCGTCGAGCCTCAGGCGGTCTCGTCGCCGGACGAGACCGAGAACAGTGACTGCGGGTCGGGGATGCCCTTCAGCACGTGGCGCCCGAGCTCCTCGTAGCGCCGCCGGGGGTGCCGGTCGTCCTTGACCACCGCGGCGGACGTCACGACCTGGCCGCCGGTGGCGACGGCGCAGATGCGGGCCGCCTCCGTGACCGCCAGGCCGGCGAGGTCGCCGTCGAAGTCGTACACGTCGCCGACCGCCAGCCCGCAGCGCAGCGCGATCGGCGTGTCCGGATGGGCGTGGGTGAACTCGTCGAACGAGCGCTGCAGCGCCGCGGCGCAGTCGACGGCGTCGCCGGTGTCGGCGAACCAGGCGCAGATGCCGTCGCCGGTCGTCTTCACCACCGCGCCCCGCCATCGCCGGACGGCCAGGCGGGCGAGCCGGTTGTGCTCGGCGAGGAGGACGAGCCAGTGGTCGTCGCCGAGCCTGACGTTCCAGGCGGTCGAGTCGACGATGTCGGTGAACAGGATCGTGCGGGGCTTGAGCCGGCGGCCCGTCGGGTCGATGGCCGGAGGCAGGTCGAACAGCCGCTGGGCCCGCCGGGTGAACGGCAGCATGCCGAGCGCGTCGAACGACGCCGTCGCCCGCTCGATCAGCTCGACGCCGGCCCGGACCGGCCCGTCCTCGCCCCGTGCGAGCAGCAGCCCCGCCTCCACCAGGTCGAGCCGGGCCAGCTCGGGCTCGGCGCCGGCCGCAGCGGCCTCCCGCCGGGCCCGGCACACCCACTCGCCGGCCGCGGTCGGGTGGCCCAGGCACGCGTGGGCCTCGGCGATCAGCCGGGACACGAGGGCCGGCCACTCCAGCACGAAGCGGATCCCCCGGCGGTGGGCATCCTCGAACAGGCGGAGGCCGGCCGCCACCTGGTCCGCCTCGCCCGCGTGGACCGCGACCTCGAGCTGGGCGGCGTGGGCGCCGGCGTCGTAGGCGGTCAGCACCTCGGGATGGGCGCGCCACGGGTGGCCGGTGCGCTCGACATCGTGCCCGACCTCGTCGGCCACGATGTCGACGGCCCGGGCGTAGCGGGCGCCGCGGCCGCCCGCGGCGTCGAGCACGGCCAGCGCGGCGTGGGCCCCGTCGACGTCACCGCGGGCCGCGCGCCCCCAGGCGATGGCCGGGTGCAGCAGGAGGGGCGGGAACGTCGCCGCCGACCGGCCACAGCTGATGCGCGACAGCTCGGCATGGTCCTCCTGATCGTCGAACCGGCCGGCCAGCCCCGCGACGATCGTCGACACGGCGTGGGCGAGCGCGTGGTCGGACCAGTTGGCGACGCGCTGGGCGTCGTGCCCGGCCGTGGACGCCGCCCGCTCGGCTGCAGCGAGGTCGCCGCGCAGCAGCTCGGCCGCCGCCAGCCGGGACGGGCCGGCGCCCGCCTGGAACGTCCGGCCGGTGCACCGGACGCACTCGCCGGCCTCGCCGAAGCTGGCCGCCGCCTCGTCCGCCTCCAGGACGCCCAGGTGCGCCAGGCCCTGGGCGAAGGCGACGCTGAACCGCACGAAGTGCTCGCCGACCGCCGTGGCCAGCGCCGCGGCCTCCCGGGCGTGCTCACGAGCGCGGGGCAGGTCGTTGGCCTGGAACGCGATCTCGGCGAGCAGCCCGTGGGCCTGGGCCCGGATCTCCGGCGGGCTGCCCGCGGTCAGCAGGGCCTCGACCGGGGCGACGTCGACCGATCGCCCGATGGCGGCGGTGCCCGAGGTGAAGCTGCGGCGGACCAGCCACAGCGCGGCGCGGGCGGCCGTCGCCGCGTCGCCCGCGGCACCGGCCAGATCGGCGGCGCGGCCCAGGTGACGGATGCAGCCGGACGCGTCGAAGTCGCGGAAGCACGCGATGCCGGCCTTCTCCTCCAGCGCCGCCACGGCCCGGGGATCCGGCGGCGGGCCGCCGGGTGCGGGCGCCGCGGCCAGCGCGATCTCGTAGAGGTGGGCGGCGGTGGCCCAGGCACCGGCGGCGAACGCCTGGTCGGCCGCGGCTGCGGCCACGCCGTCGAGCTGGCGGGCGCGGGTGGGGCCGGCCCGCTCGAGGTGGTGGGTCAGTTCGAGCAGGTCGACGTCCGTCGCCGGGCGTGCCGCCAGCAGGTCGGCCATCCTGCCGTGCAGCGACCAGCGGGCACGGGAGGTCGCCGCGCCGAGCGCCATCTCGCCGACGTCGGGGTAGGCCAGCTCACCCCGGGTGTTCCCGAGGTGCACGAGCTGGGCCCGCTCCAGCTCGTCGAGCCCGGCGAGGACGTCGTCGTCGCCGATCCCGGCGATCGTGGCGAGGTCGCGCAGGGGCGCGCCGCCACCGACGGCCAACGCCTGCGCGACGCGGATCGCCGCCGGCGAGAGCTGGGCGAAGCGCCGGGCCAGCACGTCGTCGGCCGACTGGGTCGGCGGGCGCCCGCCGGGGAGGTCGGGATCGCCGCCGGCGGCGATCGCCTCGTCGCCGGCGACGATCGCCACGAGCGGGTTGCCCCGCGACGCGTCGTAGACGAGGCGGGCCAGCCGGGGGTCGGCGGCGCCGGGCGTCAGCCGGCGCATGAGCTCGTGCACCTCGACCTCGGACAGCGGGTCGAGCGGCAGGGCGCGGAAGGCGGGCTCCCGCTCCAGGCGCGCCAGGGTGCTGACCGCGACCCCGTCGTCGTCACCGAGCGGGCGATGCGTCACCAGCACGGCGACGCGGCTCGCCGGGCCGCCCGCCGCCAGGATGTAGACGAGCTGCTCGATCGCGCCGAGCGTCCCGGCGACCGCCCACTGGACGTCCTCCAGCGCGAGCAGGACCGGGCGGCTGGCGGCTTCGCGCAGCAGCAGGTCGGCGAGCCCGCGGACGACGCCGAGCCCGGGCTGGTCGATGGCCGCCGCGGGCACGACGTCGCCGTCCTCGGGCGCCGCGGGCAGCGGGAGCCGCGCGCCGAGATCGCCCAGCGCGTCCACGATCGGACCGAACGGGTGGGACAACCCCGGCGCGCACCGTCCCACGCAGACGAGTCCGTGCCGCCGGCGCATCTCCTCGGCGGTCCATGCGAGCAGCCGGGACTTGCCGATGCCCGTCGGGCCCGAGATGGCCATGACGCGGAGCTCGCCGTTGCAGGCGTCGGCGATCCAGCGCCGGAGCGCCGCCCGCGCACCGGTGCGCCCCACGAGGGAGATCGACCACGCCCGGTTGCGCAGAGGCTGCGGCACCGGGGACGAGAGTACCGATCGGCCCGGCCCCGTGACCGGCGCAATTGCCCCCGCGGCGTTCGTGCGGCGGTCGGGCGTGCGGGCCACCCCCTGACGCATCGTGCACGGGCCATGCACTCCCAGAGCGGCGAGCGGACGGCGTGATACGCGCAGCCGGGCGGACCCTGGCGTCAGGGGCCCCCGCTCACTCGGAGGCGGCCCGCGCCTGACGCACGTACCGCTCGAGGAGCCCGGTGAGGACCTTGCGCTCCTCGGCGTCGAAGCCCGCCAGGATCCTCCGCTGGATCTTCAGCGAGTCGGCACCGCAGAGGTCGGCGACCCGGCGGCCCTCCTCGGTCAGCACGGCGCGGTGGATCCCGGCGTGGCGCGGGTCGGGCGTCCGCTCGACGAGGCCCATCCGCCCGAGCGTCGCGAGCGCCTGGTGCGTCGCCTGCGGCGTGAGGAGCATCTCCCGGGCGAGCTCGGCGCCGGACAGGCCCGGCTGCTCGGCGAGCTGGTACAGGACGGCCCACTGGGCGACGGTCACGCCGTGGGCCCGGACGGCGCCGTCGACCGCCTTGCGGGTGTGGTGGACCGCCTCCTTCATGAGCCAGCCGATCGTCGGACCCCCCGGCATGTCGGGTCCGGGTCAGCTCTCCGGCCCGGCGAGCGCCGGCTCGGCGTCCCCGAAGTAGGCGCGCTCCAGCCGCTCGCCCTGGTCGCGCAGCTCGGCCGCCGGGCCCCGCAGGACGATCGCGCCGCGGTTGAGCACGGCCGCCTCGTCGGCCACGCCGAGCGCGAGGCTCACGTGCTGCTCGACGAGCACGATCGCCGCGCCGTGGTCACGAGAGATCCGCCGCACGGTCTCGAACAGCGTCTCGACGATGAGGGGCGCCAGCCCCATGCTCATCTCGTCGACGAGCAGCACCTTGGGCTGCTGGATCAGGGCCCGCGCCATCGCGAGCATCTGCTGCTCGCCGCCGGAGAGGGCGCCGGCCGGCACCCGCCAGCGCATCTCCAGGGCAGGGAAGACGTCGAGCAGCTCGCGTGGCTCGGGGCCGCGCCGGCTCCTGGCGACCGCCAGGTTCTCCTCGACGGTCAGCGTGGTGAAGAGCGAGCGGTTGTCGGGGACGAGCACGACGCCGGCGCGGTTCGCGGCGACGGCGTCCCCGTTCCGGACGGTGACCCCGTCGATCGCCACGGTGCCCGCCCGCGCCGGCAGCAAACCGGCGAGCGTGAGCAGCAACGTCGACTTCCCCGCGCCGTTCGGGCCGAGCAGGGCGAGGACGGTCCCGGCGTGCACGTCGAAGTCGAGGTCGCGGAGCACGACGGTGTCGCCGCGGCCCCCGGCGAGGTTCCTGCATTCCAGCCGCTCGCTCATGCCACCACCTCCGCGGCGTCGTGCAGCGTGCCGAGGTACGCGTCGGCGACGGCGCGGTCGGCCCGGATCGCGTCCGGCGGGCCCTCGGCGATCACCACGCCGAAGTCGAGCACGTAGACGTAGTCGCACACGCTCAGCACGAGGGCGACGTCGTGGTCGACGAGGAGGACGGCGGTGCCGGACGAGGCGATGTCGCGGATGCGCTCGCCGAGCCACGTGCTCTCCCCGGTGTCGAGGCCGGCGGCGGGCTCGTCGAGCAGCAGGACCTTCGGGTCGGCCGCGCACGCCCGCGCGATCGAGACGAGCTGGCGTTCGCCCTGGCTCAGGTTGCCCGCCGGGCGATCGCGCACCGCCGACATCCCGACGTTCTCGAGCGCGCGCGTCACGGCGGCGCGGCGGTCGGCGGGGCGGCTGCCGAACGCGGCCACGCCGACGTTCTCCTCGACGGACAGGTCGTCGTAGAGCTCGAGCGACTGGAAGGTGCGGGCGAGGCCGGCGCGCACGCGGGCGTGCGGGGACAGCCCGTCGAGGTGCTTCCCGGTGACCTCGACGGTGCCCGTCGCCGGGGCGAAGCCGGCGATGGCATCGATGACGCTCGTCTTGCCGGCCCCGTTCGGGCCGATGAGGCCGACGATGGTGCCGCTCTTGACGCCGAGCGACACGTCGGAGACGGCGACGACGCCGCCGTAGCGGACCGTGAGGTGTTCCACCTGCAGGGCGGTGCCCGCCGACGCGACGGCCGGGCGCTCGCCGGTCGTCGCGACCGGTCGCTCGCCGCCCAGGACGGTCGGGCGCTCGGCCGGGGCATCGGTGGGCTGCCCTCGCGACCGCCAGCGGGCCAGGCGGTCCGCGAGGGCGTGGCCCGCCGTGGCCAGGCCCTCGGGATGGGCGATCAGGGTCACGATGAGGAGGACGCCGGTGATGACCTGGAACCAGTCGCCGAGGTCCACCCAGCGGTCCAGGGCGATGAACGCGATGCCCGACGACGCCAGGATGCCGGCCATGACGCCGCCCCAGACCGAGGTGATGCCGGCCAGGTAGGCGGTCGACAGCAGGGCGAGCCCGCCGATGGCGGTGAAGGAGTCGAACGTGACGACCCCCCGGCGGTACCCCAGCAGGCTGCCGCCCAGGCCGGCGATGAACGAGGCGAGCGCGAAGCTGAGGACCTTGACGCGCACGACGTTGACGCCGGCGGCGGCGGCCGAGCGCTCGTTGGCGCGGACGGCGAGCATGGCCGATCCGAGGGTGCTCCGCCGCAGGAGGGCGACGCCCAGGGCGACGGCGACGAGGGCGACCAGGCACACCAGGCCGAACTCGATCCTCGGGAAGTCCTGGCCGACACCGATCCCCAGATCGACGCCGAACATCGACGGCGGGGTGACGCGCGCGCCCCCGCTCGGGACGATGTCGGTGTTGCGGAACCAGACGGCCTCGATGGCGTAGGCGAGCGCGAGCGTCACGACGCCCAGCGTGAGCCCGCGGAGGCGCAGCGCCGGCAGCCCCACCACCACGCCGACGACCGCGGCCACCAGCGCGGCCAGCAGCGGGGCGAAGGGGAAGGGCACACCCCACCCGTCGGTGAGGGCGCTGAGGGTGTACGCGGCCGTGCCCGCGAGGGCGAGCTGCGCCAGCGACACCTGGCCGGCGTAGCCGGTGACGACGACGAGCGAGAGCCCGATGACCGCGGCGATGAGGGTGCCGATGACCGCGGCGCGCCACGTCCCCGTCGTGAGGACCAGGGCCAGCACGCCGGCGACCGAGCCGGCGATCGCGGGCAGGACGAACGACCTCGGGCGGGGCGCGTGGCCCAGCCGCTGCCGGGTGAGGCCGCCGCGCACGGGCAGGCCGCCGCCGACGACGACCAGGGCGACGAGGATGACGATCAGCGGCACGAGCTCGAACGAGCCCGTCTGCGGCATCCAGGAGTGTTGGGCGGCCAGCGAGGTGGCCTCGGACTGCAACATGCCGATGGCGATGCCCGCGGCCACGATCGGCACGAGTGCCTGGAACCGGCCCACGACGGCGGCCGCCAGCGCCGGGACGACGAACAGCGTGTAGGTGACCGGCGTGAGCGGGCTCACGGGTGCGATGAGGATGCCAGCCAGACCGGCGATGACCGCGCTGATCACCCAGTTCGCCAGCGCGACACGATCGGGCGAGACGCCGCTCACGAAGGCACCCACCTGCGACTCCGCCGTGGCCCGGGTCAGGAGCCCGAAGCGGGTGAAGCGGAAGCACGCGGCCAGCACGACGGCGAGGACGACGACCGTCACGGCGAGGTAGAACCGGTCGGACAGGACGATGACCGACCCCAGCTCCCAGCGGTCGATCGGGAAGATCGCACGGACGTTCACCGTGTTGGTGCCCTGCCGGATGGCCAGCGCACCCTGCAGCACGACGAGGACACCGAGCGACGCGACGGCCTTCGCCAGCGGCGGCGCATCCCGGAGCGGGCGGAACACCAGCAGGTAGAGCAGGGCGCCGAGCAGCGCGGCGATCGCCAGCGACAGGGCGACGGCGGGCGCGAAGCCGAGCTCCTGGCCGAGATCGACGGTCTTCGGGAAGCCCGGGATGATCACGAGCAGCTCGCCCTTGCGCAGCCCGGCGTACGTGTACGCCACGTACAACGCGACAGCCCCGGTCGCGAAGTTCACGACGCCCGAGGCGCGGTACGTGATCACGATCGCGAGCGCGAGCGCGGCGTACACCCCCCCGTTGCCGAGGCCGAGCATGAGCGATGCGACGTGGTCCACGGTGCGGGTCTCCGGGGATGGGATCGAGCGGTTCTGCGGGTGCGGGCCGGCCCACCCGTCGCCGCCGTGCGCACCGGCGAGCGGTGACGCACGGCGACGGGCGGCGGGGCCGACCCGCAGGACCGGGTTGCTACGACAGGATGTCCGTCGGGTCGACGGGCTCGTAGCTGGCGAGGTTGCCCTCGGCGTCGAGCGTGGCTCGCAGCGACCCGTTCGAGCACACGGCCGGCTGGTCGGGGAACGCGGATCCCCCGCAGCGGAACGTGAGCCCGTCGGCGCCGGGGTAGTCCGCCTCGGGCATCGCCTTGATCGTCGCGGCGACCGTCTCCGGGGTGATGTCGCCGGAGATCCCGCTCAGGGAGGACGCCAGCGACGCCATCACGGTGTAGCCGCCCATGGCGGTGGCGTTGCCCACGTCCTTGACGTCGTCACCGTAGGTGGAGATCACCGCCTCGTAGAGCTGGTACGCCGGGTCGTCGGTCGCACCGAGGGCCATGGTGGAGGTGACCGAGATCCCCTCGAGCTGGTCGCCGGGCACCGCCTCACGCGTGGCGTCGGTGATGCACTGCGAGATCGAGGTGATCGCGCCGTCGTACCCGACGGCGTTCAGACCCTGCAGGGCGGCGATGCAGAACGCGTCGTTGCCGATGATGTTCACGACGCCGGCACCGCTGTCGGCGACCTGCTGCATCTGCGACGTCATGTCGGCCGTGCCCGGCGGGATCTTGATCAGGTCGTAGTCGAGCCCGGCGTTGCCGAGGATGCGGTCCGCGGCCCCCGATTCGAACGCGGTGAGCGCCACCGGGACGTCGATGTTGACGAAGGCGATCGTGTCGGCGTCCTCGCTCTCGGCTGCGGCGATCGGGGTCCCGAACAGCGTCGCGAGCGGGTTGACCATGACGAAGCTGTTCTCCGTGTCGTCGAGCTGGGTCTCGCCGTTGGTCTGGAAGAACAGGGTGGGGATCGCTGCGGCGTGCAGCGGTTCCCACACCGACTCCGCGACCGCGGACTGGCTGAGGGCGACCGCGACGACGTCTTCCTCCACCAGCTTGTTCGCGCAGTCGGTCGCGTTTGCAGGATCGGCGCCCGTCTCGCAGGTCACCACCTCGATCGGCCGGCCGCCGACACCGCCCTTGTGGGTGTTCCAGTACTCGGCGGTGGCCTCGGCGGCGCGAAGCTCGTCGGTGTTGTCGAACGCCGCCGTCGCGCCGTCCGAGACCATCCCGATCTTGACCGCGTCACCGGTCGCCTCGTCCTCCGGCCCGAGCAGCTCGGCGGCGTCGGACGAGCTGGTCGACTCGGTGTCGTCCGCCTCCTCGTCGTCACCGCCGCATGCGGCGACACCGAGCAGCAGCACGCTCAGTGCCGCGATCGCGAGCCCTCGCCGCGGCAGCCCGGCAGTCCGTCGTGACCCTGCGTCAGGATCGGCCATTGGTCCCTCCATGTTGTGTGGTGCGCCCGGCTGGGTGCTGTCGGTGACCGGGGCGGGAGCCCTGGTCGTTGCGCGGAACGACCCGCCGCTGGATCAAGGTCTTGATACTAAGGCGGAGTAAATGTTCGCTCAAGTTCGCATGCCCCCGGCGGGGACGCGACCGCCGCCGATGCAGACGTCCCGCGTGCCGCATGTCACCGGAAACTAGCGTCTCAGGGACGGAAGCGCCATATCCATTCTGGCAGAGGGCGCCTGACATCGGCAGCGACGCCCGCACCCGGCGTGCGGTCGGGTCAGGATCCGGGGCGGCTCGCGGCGCGGTCCGGCGCCGCCGTGCTCTGGCGGATGACGAGCTCGGTGGGCACCACGTGGTGGCGCACCTGCGGCGCCGTCCCGGCACGCGCCCCGCGGATCGTCTCCGTGAGCGCGGTGGCGGCGAGACGGCCCTTCTCGGCGACGTCCTGGCGGACGGTGGTCAACCCGGGATCGCTCCGCCGGGCGATGGGGCTGTCGTCGAACCCGACGATCGACAGGTCTGCCGGCACCCGCAGGCCACTCCGCTCGGCGGCCCGGAGGACGCCGAGGGCGAGCAGGTCCGAGAAGCAGAGCACCGCCGTGGGACGGGGTCGCCGCGCCAGGAGCGGGCGGGCCGCGGTCTCGGCGTCGTCCTCGGTGTGGCGTGCGACGGTGGCGACCGTCGGTTCGACGCCCGCGGTGTCGAGGCCGTCGAGCCAGCCGCGCATCCGCTCGCGCTCCGGGTATGCGGGACCGGCCGCTTCGTCGACCGGCGCCAGGATGACGATGGCCACGTGGCGGTGGCCGAGGTCGACGAGGTGCTGCGCGGCGGCGCGGGCCCCGCCCCGGTCGTCGACGTTCACGCTCGTGATGCCCGGGACGGGCTCCTGGTCGACGTAGACCAGCGGCAGTCCCCGTCGCAGCAGCCAGTCCTGGGCCGCCGATCGGGGGCGGCACGAGTACACGATCGCCCCGTCGATCGCCACGTCGCGCGCCGGGGTGCTGCCGCTGTGCCCGTCGCTGGTGAGCAGGGTCAGGGCCGACCCCGTGGGGGCGAGCTCGTCGACCACGGCACCGAGGAACCCCGTCGCGACGTCGTCGGTGAACGCGTAGCGGAGCGAATCGGTCAACAGGACGCCGACCGCTCCGGTCGTCCCCCGGACGAGCGCCCGCGCCGCAGGGTCCGGCCCCGCGTAGCCGAGCTCCTCGGCGGTCTCGAGGATGCGGCGCCGTAGCTCCTCCGAGAGCTGATCGGGCCGGGAGAAGGCGTTCGACACCGTCATGCGGCTCACGCCCAACCGGTCGGCGATCGTCTGCAGCGTCACCCTGCCCACCGGACCACTCTCGCACCTGCGGTCGGCATCCCCCGCGCCGGCGGGCATCGGCGGCTCCGGGACGCCCCGGACAGTCCTCTTGACCGGTAAAGAAGCACGAGCTACTGTATCGGTAAAGAACAGACAAACGGACCGCAGGGAAACGGATCGTAAAGACGGACCGTAAGAACGGACCCCCAGGAACGAGGAGCCACCGATGCAGCCGACGGCGATCCTGCCCGAGATGTACAACGAAGCGTCGCTCGCGCGGCACGCCCTGAGCGCGCTGCCCGACGCCCCCGTGCGAGCGGCGGTCGCCCGCCCCCGCCGAGGGCGCGCGCTCCACACCGCCGCCGCCCGCGCCGGCGGCTACGTCGTGTCGCTGATGCGGCGCCCGCCGGTCTCGCCGCAGGACCGCGCCGGCCACGTGACGTGCGCGTGCTCGGCGCGATGACGGCGCCGGACGCCGCTCCCCCCCTGGGGCCCTAGCGAGACGGCCGCGTCCAGTTGCGGAGGTCGTCGTCCATCTCGACGCCGAACGTGCGCATCGCCATCGCCAGCAGCTCGTAGGCGCCGACGGTGAACACGAGGTCCATGAGCTGCTGCGTATCGAGCTCGGCCGACAGCACGGCCCATGTCTCGTCGCCGACGCAGGCGTCGGCCAGGAGCTCGTCGACGGCGGCCAGCATCGCACGGTCCACCGGCGACCAGCCGGCGGCGCCCGGGCCCTCGGTGATGCGGTCGATCTCCTCGTCGGTGAGCCCGGCCTCGAGGCCGAGGATGACGTGCTGGGCCCACTCGTACTCGGCCCGGCGCACCACGCCGACGCGGAGCACGAGCAGCTCGCGCTGGCGCGGCGTCAGCGTCGTGCCGAACAGCACGTGGCCGTTGAAGGCGTGGTAGGCCCGAGTGAGCTCCGGGTGGTGGGCCAGCAGGCCGAGGAGGTTGAGCCCCTTCGGCCGGCCGGGCTCCATCACGGGGAACGGGTGGCGGGGGTTCTCGATCCGCAGCGCTCCCAGAGCCTCCCGCATGGTCGGCGGCCACTCCTTCGGCGGGATCGGCACGACCCGCGGGCCCTCAGGTGTTCCGGCCACCGTTCACCCCCAGTACCTGCCCCGTGACGTAGCCGGCCTCGTCCCGGCAGAGGAACGAGCACATCGCGGCGATGTCCTCCGGGCGGCCGACCCGGCGCACCGGCGTCAGCTTGATGTGGTGGTCGATCCCCTTCCCCAGCAGACCCTTGGCGTCCGACGCCCGCAGCATCGGGGTGTCGACGAAGCCGGGCGGGATGGTGTTGACGGTGATGCCCTTGGGCCCGAACTCGAGCGCCAGCGACTTGGTGAGGCCGATGACGCCGGACTTGGCCGACACGTAGGGCGACATCAGCGGTTGGCCGCTGTGGGCGCTCGACGACGAGATGTTGACGATCCGGCCCCAGCCCTCCTCGATCATCTCGGGGATCACGACCTGGCAGCAGTGGAACGTGCCGGTCAGGCTCACGTCGAGCACGCGGTTCCAGTTCTCGACCTTGATCGACAGGAAGGGCTCGAACCAGTCGAGCCCGGCGTTGTTGACGAGGATGGTCGGGCGGCCGAGCCGCTGCTTGACGTCGGCCACGCCGGCCTCGATGCCGGGGCGGTCGGTGACGTCGACCTCGACGCCGATGGCCGTGCCGCCGGACGCCTCGATCTTCGCGGCCGCCTCCCGGGCGCCGTCGCCGTTGCGGTCGAAGACGGCGACGGCGGCGCCGTCGGCCGCCAGCCGCTCGGCGATGGCGAGCCCGATGCCGGAGGCACCGCCGGTGACGATGGCGACGCGGGTCACTGGACGCTCGACTTCCCGGTGGTGATAACGGTCATGGATCTCCCTCGCGGAGCTGGCGGAGCCGGAACCCCTGGAGCTTGCCGCACGGGTCGGCGTCACCGGTCATCGGCCGGTACCGCCGGCCGGCGTGCACTCCAGGTAGAGCCTCGTCAGGCCGCGGAGGATGAAGGTGGGGACGTAGCGGAAGCGACGGGCGCCGGCCGGGCCGTGCTTGTCCTCGTCGAGCCGGATGTTGCCCGTGCGGTCGAGGATGCGCTCGATGCTCACCCGGGCCTCGGCGCGTGCGAGGGGCGCACCGGGGCAGGTGTGGATGCCCCGGCCGAAGGCGATGTGCTGGCGCGCGTTGGGCCGGTCGGCGGTGAAGCTGGCCGGGTCGTCGAAGTGGCGGGGGTCGCGGTTGGCGGCCGCGTTCAGCACCATCACGGTGGTCCCGGCGGGGATCTCGACGCCGCCGACCGTCGTCGGGACCCTGGAGAGCCGGAAGTCGCCCTTCACCGGGCTCTCCGTGCGGAGGGACTCCTCGATGAAGTTCGGGATGAGGTCCCGGTCGTCGCGCAGCCGCTGCTGCAGCTCCTGGTCCTCGGCGATCTGCTTGAGGGCGGAGCTCAGCAGCCGCACGGTGGTCTCCTGGCCGGCGGCGAAGAGGTTGGCGGCGACGCGGACGACGTCGATGACCTCGGGTGTCGAGCCGTCGGGGAAGGTGGCGGTGGCCAGCCCGGTGAGGACGTCGGCCCGCGGGGCGCGGCGGCGCGCCTCGATGTAGGTGGTGAACTCCTGGTAGAGGTACTGGAGCGGGGTGTGCGCCATGGTGTCGTCGCCGGTGCTCCCGATGCCGCCGGTCTCCTCGGCCTGGTGCAGCAGCTTCTGCCTGAAGCGCGCATGGTCCTCCTCGGGGACGCCCAGGAGGTCGGCGATGACGAGCATGGCGAAGGGGCCGGCGTACTGGTTGACGTACTCGCCGGATCCGCCCTCGAGGAACCGGTCGAGCTGCTGGTCGGCCAGCCGCCACATGAACTCCTCGTTCTCCTTGAGGCGCTTCGGCGTGATCAGCCGCATGAGCAGCGCCCGGTGCGCGGTGTGCACCGGAGGATCGAGGGTGGGGAGCTGGTCGCTCATCGGCAGCTCCCCGCGGTGCTGCTCGATGAGATCGCTGACGTCGTCGCCCTCGAGGGGGACGGGGAACCCGGGGAACGGCCCGGTCACGGAGGTGCACGACGAGAACGTGTCGGTGTCGTTGTAGATCTGGACGGCCTCGTCGTAGCCGGTGACCATCAGCACGCCGTGGTGGGGCTCGCGCCGCACCGGGCACTCCTGGCGCAGCGCCTCGAAGTACGGGTACGGGTCGACGACCATGTCACCGTCCCGGAAGAAGTTGATCGCGTCGATGTCCGTCATGCGCTGGTGCCCGTCACTCCGCGAGCCGGACGCCGGCGTAGCTGTCGGGCATGAACTCCGCAGGGATCGGCATCTGCAGGTAGATGTCGATGTGCCGGATCTTGCCGGCGTCGTCGAACTCGAAGACCGACACCGAGTTGACCGTGCTGCTCACGTCACCCATCCTGCTGCGCTCCTCGAGCTCGAGGAACACCAGGTTCGAGATCTCGGTGATGCGCTTGAACGAGCACTCCCACTCGGCGGTGGGGGCCCACCGCGTGAGGAAGCCCACGTACTCGTCCCAGTCCATGACCTCCTTGAAGTTGCCGACGCGCTCGAACTCGTCCACGGCGATCAGCTCGGCGAGAGGAGCCCAGCTCTCGGCCGAGAAGCCGGGCTCCTTCGCGCGGTCCACGAGGCTCTTCATGATCAGGCTGTAGTCCAGCACCCGGCGCGCGAGGCCGTCGTAGCCGCCGACGATCTCGCTGACGTCTCGCAGGACGGTCACAGGGACACGCCGGCCTTGTCGAGGCGCCGGCGGAGCGCCTCGACGTACTCCGTGTGGCCGTGGAAGGGGCCGCTCACACCGATCGCCACCTCCAGGAACGCGCTGTACTCGTCGTTGACGTGCGTCTCCCAGCGCGCGACCTGACCCTCGTCGTTCGTCACCACGAAGCTGTAGGAGTAGAACCCCATCGCCGTGCCGTCCGCCATGTGGCCCTCCCACCGGGTCTTCATGGTGAAGCCGTTGTCGGCGGCCCAGTACGTGAAGTCCGCCGGCTTCCAGTCCGGGAACGTGAGCGAGTAGGCCTTGGCCTCCATGGTCGCGGCCTCTGCGGCCTCCGTCGGGACCTCGCTGAGCCGGAGGACGTCGTCGCCGGTGAAGTAGGGCGAGGTGTAGACGGCGTCGTCGGCGAACTGCCATGCCTCGTACTCCTCGCCGTCCTGCACCCCCTGGTGCAGGTAGGCGTTGCGGTAGC
The DNA here is from genome assembly GCA_035693765.1 of Acidimicrobiales bacterium. Taxonomy (GTDB): domain Bacteria; phylum Actinomycetota; class Acidimicrobiia; order Acidimicrobiales; family VFJN01; genus ZC4RG19. The sequence continues at coordinate 3,600 of DASSGC010000212.1, read as the reverse complement.
CCTCGGCCATCCGGCGGTGGTGGGCGATGCGCTCTTCGAGGTTCATCGTGTCCTGCCTTCGAGGTAGCGGTCCACCGCCGCGTGGTAGCGGGCGATGCCGACTTCTTCCCGCACCAGCGACATGTGCTCGAGCCTGCGGTTGCGCAGGCCGATCTGCTGGCGCGGCATCTGCTCGTAGTCCTGCTGGAGCGCGAGGAAGTACGGGAAGCTCCCCGGCTCCTCGACCTCGACGTGCTCCGCCCGGAACGCGTCGCGGAGCTCCCCCTCGGGGAGCCACATGTAGCTCCTGATGTGCCAGACGCACCGGTTGGGGTCGCCGTCGGGGTGGGGCACGGAGGTGATGACCGTGGCCTCCGCCGCCCGGATCGTCATGAAGAAGTTCGGGAAGAGCAGCCAGCCGTGGTTGTCGGTCATCTGGGCGTCGGTCAGCCCGCCGACGTCGAAGCCCATGCCGGTCAGGGTCTCGCGCGTCGCCTCCTGCAGCAGCGTGCGACCGGTGACGCCCTCCGGGTACTCCAGCGTCCCGTCCTCGTTGCGATGGGCGTCGACGAGCTCCTCGAACCGGGGCAGGTAGCCGGTGACCGAGGGGAAGGTGGCCGGGAGCGCCCTGATCCCGACCAGCTCGTCCTCCGGATCGGCGTTCGCCACCTCGAAGGGCGCGACGGCGACCTCGTGATCGTCCCAGAAGCGGTACCGGGTGGTGGTCGGATCGATCACGATCACCCGGAGCAGCTCCGGGTGGATCCCCTGGATGTGGTAACCCTCCTGGAAGGCGTCCATCACCACCTTCCAGTTGCAGTCCAGGCTCTCCCGCACGTCCAGCACGGTCACCATCTGGTCGAGGTGGTAGGGCGCCATGAGCGCAAGCACCTCGTCACCGAGGAACTCGGCGAGCGGCGCCGCGTCCGGGTCCGGGTTGACGAAGACGAAGCCGGCGAAGGTGTCGACCGACACCTCCAGGAGCCCGTGCTCGTCCTTGTCGATCGGGCCGACGAGATCGGGCCGGGCGACGCCGCGCAGGTGCCCCTCGAGGTCGTACGACCAGAGGTGGTAGGGGCACACGAACCGTGATCCCGTGCTCCCCTCGTCCTTGCACAGCCTGTTGCCGCGGTGCCGGCAGGCGTTGACGAAGCCGCGCAGCGCGCGGTCCTGGCCCCGGACGACGATGTAGGACTGGTCGTAGATCCGGTATTCCTTCCAGTCCCCGGGTTCGGGCAGCTCGTCGACGCGGCCGGCGACCTGCCAGACCCGCATCCAGATCCTCTCCCGCTCACGCTCGGCGTACTCACGGGAGGTGTAGCGGTCCGTCGAGATGCGCATCCGGTAGCGGTCGAAGTCGAGGTCGTCGAGGCCGGGACCGGTGTCGACCCATTCGCCGGGTCGTGCTGTCTGCACGGAATCAATGGCCATCGGATCAATCCCCCTCGACAAAGTATCTGACTAGGTCGCAGTTATAACCCGTGGGTCCGGCGGCGACAAGGTAACGCTCACGAGGCGCCGGCCGACCCGTGCGGCATGATGACGCCGTGGCCGCGGTGCGACAGGACTCAGGGGCGACGCTCGCCGGCCTCACCCGTCGTAGCCCGCCGAAGGTCTCCCACCTGCTCGCGGTCGACCTCCGCCACAAGATCCTCACGGGTGAGCTCGCCGCGGACCAGCGCCTCCCCCCGGAGGCGGAGCTCGCCGCCGCCTTCTCGGTCTCCCGGGAGACCCTGCGGGAGGCGTTGCGCATCCTGGAGTCGCAGTCGCTGCTCGTGATCCGGCACGGCCGCGGGGGCGGCCCCGTCGTGCGGCGACCGGGCATCGACGCCGTGAGCCGCTACGTCGCCCTGCTCCTGCAGCTGCGGCGGGCGACGCTCGCCCAGCTGGAGGAGGCCCGCGCGCTCGTCGAACCGCCCGCCGCCGAGCAGTTCGCCGTGCGCGCCACCGACGGCGACCTGGAGCTGCTGGTCGCCCGCCACGACACCGAGCGCGGCGGGGCGGGCGATCCGCTCGGGTTCGCGGCGGCCGTCGCCGCGTTCGACCAGTCCGTCACCGAGCTGTCCGGGAACCGCTCGCTCAGCGTCGTCGCCGGCGCCTTCCGGGAGATCCACGCCGGTCAGGTGTTCCAGCTCATCGCCAGCGTCGACGCCGCCCGCGCCGAGCGCTTCGCCCGGCGCGTCATCGTGAGCCACAGCGCGTTCCTCGACGCCGCCCGCCGGCGCGACGGCGACCTCGCCAACCGGGCGTGGCGCGACTACCTCTTCACGACCAGCGCGCTCGCCGTCAGCCGGGACCGCCGGCGGGCGCTCGTCGACGTCACGTCCCTGTGGCGCGCCCAGGTGGGATCGGCAGCCGGTCGCCGCTCGCCGCGCCGGGCCGCCGCGGTGGCGAACGAGATCCGGGCCCGCATCGCCGAGGGGAAGCTCGCCGAGGGTGCGCGGTTGCCCCCGCTCCCGGAGCTCGCGGGCGAGTTCGACGTGTCCCGGCCGACGCTGCGCGAGGCACTGCGGGTCCTCGAGATGGAGCGCCTGCTCGATCTCGCCGCCGGCGACCGCGGCGGCGCCAAGGTCCTCTCGCCCTCGACGCTCACGGCGGCGCGCCTCGCCGGCATCGCCCTCGAAGGCCGCGGCGTGACCTTCGCCGACTTCTACCGCGCCCACCGGCTCGTCGAGCCGCCGATCCGGCAGCTCGCCGTCGAGCGCATGAGCGCGAGGGCCGTCACCGCGCTCCGGCGCATCGAGCAGGAGCTCGGGTCGTGCGTCGGCGACAGCGCGGCCTTCATCGACGCGTGGCAGCGGGCCGACGCGGTCGTGTTCTCCCAGCTCCGCAACCCGGCGATCACCGTCATCGGCGAGATCACCCGCTGGGTGGCCGACGAGGTCGAGCGGATCGCACCCTCCGACGTCGGGGCACGGCAGTGGCTCGACGAGCTCTACCGCCACTCGCTGCGGTTCTTCCACGACTTCGTCGAGGCCGCCGAGTCCAGGGACGGGGCACGGGCACGGCGGGTCTGGACCGACTACCTCGACCTCAACGGCCCGTTCTTCGAGCGCTCCGAGATCGCCGACCGCCCCCTCACCGGCCTCGTCGACGGCGGCGCGCTCGCCGACCGTTCCTAGGCGCCGCCTCTGCGTGCCGGTCGACCGTCAAGCATCAGATGAACGTGGTCAGGTCAAGCATCAACCGGAGTCGGACACCAGCTGTGGGAGCGCGACCCGACGACGCCCGGGCACGGTGGCGATGATGGTGCCTCGACAACGACCGGCGCATCGGCGTGCACAACGCACTCTTCGGCACTGTCATCCAGGCTGATCCCGACGACGGGACGGTGGTCATCGATCCCGATGGCGATCACGGGCTGCGCCTGCTCCCGCGCGACTACGTCCGCCCGCACCTCGACCACGCGTACGCCACCACGATCCACAAGGCCCAGGGAGCCACCTACGACCGAGACGGGGCCAAGCGCATGGCCGCCGACGAGCGCGACGCCCGGACGAATCCCGGCAATAGGGATTGGTGTCCCCCCTCCGACACCGCTCCAGGGATTCGTCCCAGGGATCGGTGCTTCAAGCGAGTCTGGCGCTACGACTCAACGACGATGGGGAGGACCATGCCCTT
>DASSGC010000211.1:0-2151 GCA_035693765.1 Acidimicrobiales bacterium | reverse complement strand
GGTCGCCTCGACGTGCTCGTCAACAACGCCTTCGACGACGGCGACCACAGGCGCTTCCTCGACGCAGACCTCGACCGGTGGCGCCACACGATGGACGTCAACCTGTTCGGCACCCTGCAGCTCACCCAGGCGGCCGTCCGGCCGATGGTCGACCAGGGCGACGGCCGCATCGTGATGATCAACACGATGTCGTCGGTGCGCATCCGCCCGAACTTCGGCGCCTACACGGCGTCGAAGGCGGCGCTGGCCGCGACGACCAAGATCCTGGCCGCCGAGCTCGGCGAGCACGGCGTGCGGGTCAACGGCGTGCACCCCGGCTACATCTGGGGCGACAGCGTCGCCATGTACTTCGACCACCTGGCAGGCAAGAAGGGCATCACCCCGGACGAGCAATACGCCGAGGTGGCGTCGGAGACCGCCCTGCGCTACCTGCCGCCGTCGAGCGAGATCGCGGAGGCGGTGGTGTTCTTCGCGTCCGACATGTCCAAGCCGGTGACCGGCCAGGCGCTCGGGGTGAACGCCGGGCACTGGTTCCAGGGGTTCTGATGCCGTGGCGGCTGCGGGCGCGGGCTCAGCGATGACCGACCTCGCCGGCCACCGGGCCGTCGTCACCGGCGGGGCGCGTGGCATCGGCCGGGCGGTGGCCGACCGGCTCGCCGCCGACGGCGCCCGCGTCGCCATCGTGGACGTCGAGCCCGACACCGTGGGCGCGCCCTCGGGCCACGTCGAGCTGGTGGCCGACGTGGCCGACGCGACGGCGCTGTCCGCTGCGGTCGGCGCGGCCGCCGAGGCCCTGGGAGGGCTGTCGATCCTGGTGAACAACGCGGGGTTCGGCGCGGCCAAGCCGCTCGACCGCTACGGCGACGACGAGTGGGCCCGGCTGGTGGCGGTCAATCTCACGGGGGTGTGGCACGGCATCCGTGCCGCGGTCCCGCTGCTGCGGGCGTCGGTCGCCGCTGGGGTCGGATCCAGCATCGTAAACATCGCCGGCACCACGGCCTCGCGGCCGACCCGTGGCGAGGGGCCTTACGCCGCGGCCAAGGCCGGGGTGGTGGCGCTCACCCGCACCGCCGCCCTCGAGTACGCGCCCGACGTGCGGGTCAACTCGGTGTCGCCCGGCTACATCGCCACCCGGCTGACCCGCGCCGTGGTCGACGACGACACGCTCCGGCGCCGGGTCGAGGGCCGCATCCCACTGGGGCGGATCGGCACGGTCGGCGACGTGGCGGGCGTGGTGGCCTTCCTCTGCTCGGCCGACGCCGCCTACCTGACCGGTCAGGACCTGATCGTCGACGGCGGCAGCGTGCTGCCCAGCCACCAGTCCGACGAGCTGCTCAAGGCGCTGCTCGACGCCTGGCGGTGACGGCTCCGGCGGACGGCTCCGGCCGCCGGACCGAGCCGGTCAGGCGGCGTCCGACGGCGTGGCCGCGCCCTCGCGGATGTCGGCGACGCCCGAGGGGGCCGGGCCGCCCATCCCGCCGACGACCGCAGCCGCGCACGCGGCGCCGACGTACCGGCCCAGCGACTGGTAGGCGTCGAACGTCTCGCCGCCGAAGAGCTGGTCGGTCGTGGGGTGGACGGGGAACAGCGGGTCCTTGTGGTCGTACGCCCGGACGTCCCACGGGGCGTGCGAGGTCACCAGCGCCTTGCCGTACACCAGCCGGCCCGGCGGGCCGTCGGGGTAGTGGATGGTGCCGGTCACGTGGTCGACGGCGTTCACCCCGTCGGTGACCGCGCCCATGGGGGACGGGTCGATGTCGACGATCACGTTCAGGTCGGACTTGGCCAGCGCCACCGCCTCGCCCAGCGTCGAGAACCGGGTCGTCGACCCGCCCGCGGCGTCGAGGCACACGATCGTGTCGCAGCGGCGCCGCAGCAGCTCGAGCAGGCCCAGGTTCTCGATGTGGCCGCCGTCGGTCACGTACAGGAACTTGGACCGCACCCGGTGGCGGCCGGCGACCTCGAACAGCAGCCGCACCTGCCGGGGGTTGGCCGGCAGCCGTCCCCCGTTCCCGGGCGAGCACCCTGCAGGCATGTTGTGGGGGTTGGGCAGCCACACGCCGAGGCGCACGTTGGCCAGCGCCAGCAGGAACCGCAGCGGCGCCCGGGTCATCTTGCCCATCGAGGGGGCGATCGCCGCGCCCGAGATGG
>DASSGC010000210.1:0-6317 GCA_035693765.1 Acidimicrobiales bacterium | reverse complement strand
CCCAGGCACCGAGGACCCGCCACGCATCGGCCGGCAGCAGCACCCGGCCCGCCGGATCGACACCCACCACCCAGTGCGCCCAGCCCCGATCGGGCGGCGGCGCGCTCCACGCCCGCAGCGCGCGAGGGGCGGAGATCCGGCTCCCGAGAATTCGCTGGATACACCCGAATCTGGGATTCGTCCCAGCGAGCGGTGTCGGAGGGGGGACTTGAACCCCCACGTCCTTAACGGACACTAGGCCCTCAACCTAGCGCGTCTGCCAATTCCGCCACTCCGACGTGACTGCCCGGCGGGCCGGGCAAGGGGGAACACTCTAGCGCGGGCGTGCTCACCGCCCAATCGGGCACCGTGCCCTGGCGGGCAGGTCAGCTCGCCCGGCGGCGGCGACGGCGACGGCGGACGAAGAGGCTCACCAGCCACAGCACGGTCAGCGCGATCACCGCCGGGGCGAGCCGGCGGGCGACCGGGGCGCCGGCCGCTTCGAGCAGATCGACCGGCTCCGCCTCCGGGGCGTGGACCACCCGGACCGCCGGCCCGGACGTCCCGTTCAGCCGGGCGGACTCGTCGGACGGCGGCGTCGACGCAGCGGCCGCGGCGGCGCGCTCGGCGGCGGCCGCGCCGGCCTCCTCGACCTGCCGGCTGGCCGCGGCGCCCTCCGAGGCGATGTCCCGGGGGCCGGGCACCTCGGTCGCCCCGGCGGCCGCCCCGGCGGTGGCGGCGACCGGTGCCGCCTCGGCCTCGCCGAGGAGCTTGGTCTCCAGGCAGTCGACGAACTGTCCCAGCAGCTTCGACGACACGTCGGCCAACACGCCCCGCCCGAACTGGGCGACCCGGCCGGTGATGGTGAGGTCGGTCACCACCGACACCGCGGTGCCGTCGCTGTCGGGCGTGAGCTGGGCCGTGATGGTGGCGTTGGCGTTGCCCTGGCCGCGCGTCTCCCGGCCCTCGGCCCGCAGGACGGCCTTGTGGCCGGCCTCATCCTGCTCGAGGAACCGGGCCGCCCCCTTGTACTGGGCGGTGATGGGCCCGACCTTGATCTTCACCACCCCGCGGTACTCGTCGCCCTCGATCTCCTGCAGTTGGGCGCCGGGCAGGCACGGCGCGATGAGCTCGACGTCGGTGAGCACCGCCCACGCCCGCTCCACCGGCACGCCCACCCTGAACTCGTTCGTCAACTCCATGCGACCACCTCGGAGCTCAGCTCCACTCGTCGAGGTCGTCCACCGTATCGATGTCGGCGGACCTTCCCGGGCACGGTACTTCGATCACGAGGTCGGGGCGGCGCCGCATGACCACCCGGGCGCCCTCGTCGCCGGTGGTCGGCAGCAGCGGCCACACCATCGACGACAGCCGCACGGGATTGCCCCGCTCGCCCTCGTAGGTCGCCACGGCCACCGGCGCCCGCCCCGCGTGGGCCAGGCGCCGCCACGCCTCCGGCAGCACCAGCGGCTGGTCGGCGAGGCCGACCACCACCGCGGCGTGGCCGTCCCGGCGGGCCCGGGCGATGCCGGCCTGCAGCGACGACGCCATGCCGTCCCGCCACCGGTCGTTGTACACGAACGTCACGGCGCCGGCGGCCAGCGGTGGCACCGGCAGGTGGATCGCCCCCCGCACGACGTACGTCGCGTCGAGGTGGGCGGCGGCCGCCGAGTCGATCGACCATTCGACCACCGTCCGACCCAGGTAGGGCGCCAGGAGCTTGTGGCCCTCGCCTCCCGACGCCTTGTAGCGCGACCCGCCCCCGGCCGCGAGCAGCACGGCCGCGACCGTCACCGGGCCCCCGGACGGGACCAGGTGGGGGCGGACGGGGCGCGGGCGTCGGGCGGGGCGGCGAGCATGGGCACGGCCCTACCACCGTACGGGCACCCGCAACCCCGGCGCGATCGGGCCGACGCCGGCACCGCGGCCACGGTCGCTCCGAACTGGCGTCCCTCCGTGCTCATGGCGCACGGCATCGCCGCCAGAAGCGCCAGAAGCGGAGGACGGCGAGCGCGGTCAGGTGTGGATCGGGCCGGCGGTGTCGCGGAGCGGGCGGGCCGAGGTCCGGCCCGTGCGCTGGGCGATGATCTCGGCGCAGATCGACACCGCCGTCTCCTCCGGGGTGCGGGCGCCGAGGTCGAGGCCGATGGGCGCCCGGATGCGGTCGACCGCCTCGGGCGGCACGCCAACCTCGGCCAGCCGGGCCAGCCGGTCGGCGTGGGTGCGCCGGCTGCCCATCGCCCCGATGTAGCCGACGCCGGTCCGCAGCGCCGCCACCAGCGCCGGCACGTCGAACTTCGCGTCGTGGGTGAGCACGCACACGGCGTCGCGGGCGGTCAGCTCCGCCCCCACCCGGCCCAGCAGCCGGTCGGGCCAGTCGACCACGACCTCGTCGGCCTGCGGGAACCGGGCCCGGGTCGCGAACACCTCGCGGGCGTCGCACACCGTCACCCGGTATCCCAGCACCTTGGCCACCTTCACCAGCGCGGCGGTGAAGTCGACGGCGCCGAACACCAGCAGCCGGGGCGGCGGGGCGAAGCTCTCCACGAACACGGCCACCACGGCCTCGCGGGCCTCGCCGTGCTCGCCGTAGTGGCGCACCACCGTCGTCCCCGCCGCCAGCTCGCCCAGGGCGTCACGGGCCACCACCCGGTCGAGGTCGGGGTCGCCGAGCGTCCCCACGACGCCCGACCCGGGCCCGACGAGCAGCTTGGCGCCCGTGCCCGGGCCGGCCGTGATCGTCGCCAGCGCCACCGGCTGCTCGGCCCGGATGGCTGCCGCCAAGCGGTCGTACAGGGAATCGCTCACCAGTAGAGGGGCTCCAGGTAGAGGTGGATGGTGCCGCCGCACGTCAGGCCCACGGCGAACGCGTCGTCGTCGCTGTAGCCGAAGGTCACGATCTTGCGCTCGCCGGTGCGGAGCACCTCCAGCGCCTCGCTCACGACCGCGCCCTCGACGCACCCGCCCGACACCGAGCCGACCACCTCGCCCCGCTCGTTCACCGCCATGGCGGCCCCCGGCAGGCGCGGGCCCGAGCCGTCGAGGTCGACCACCCGGGCCAGCGCCACGGGCACCCCCTCGGCCCGCCAGCGGTCCAGGTCGTCAAGCAGATCTCTCACGGGTGCCTCCCATCGGCGGGGCCGGCGGTCATCGGGCCACCAGCTCGGCCAGCGCCTCCAGGGACGCCACCGAGTGGCCCTCCACGAACTCGTCCACGTGGGGCAGGGCCGCGGCCATGCCCCGGGCCAGCGGCGCGTAGCCCGGCGACGCCTTGAGCGGGTTGACCCACACGATCCGGTGGGCCACCCGGCCGAGGCGGGCCAGCTCGGCGCCGAGGACCGCCGGGTCGCCCCGGTCCCAGCCGTCGGACAGCACCACCACGACGGCGCCCCGGGCCAGGCCCCGGACGCCCCAGCGGTCGTTGAACCGGCGCAGCCCGTCGCCCAGGCGGGTGCCGCCCGCCCAGTCGGCCACCGTCTCGCCGGCCCGGCGCAGCGCCAGGTCGGGGTCGTGGGTGGCCAGCTCGCGGCTGATGCGGGTGACCCGGGTGCCGAGGGCGAACACCTCGACCTCGCCCCGCCGCCGGGCGGCCACGGCGGCGTGGCCGAACCGGGTGAGCGCCCGGGCGTAGGGCTCCATCGAGCCGCTCACGTCGACCAGGAGCACCAGCCGGCGGGGCCGCTCCCCCGGCCGGGTCGCCGCCGGGCGGAGGATCTCGCCGCCGGTCCTCAGCGAGCGCCGGACGGTGCGACGCAGGTCGAGCGCACCCCGGCCCGCGGGCGCCGGGCGGCGCCGGCGGCTGCGGCGCAGCACCGCGTGCACCCGCAGGTCGGCCATCAGGCGGTGGGCCTCGTCGAGCTCGTCGGCGGAGCAGGCCGCCAGGTCGCGGTGGCGGAGCACCTCGACCGCGCTCCAGCGCAGCGCCCGCACGTCCTCGGCGTCGCGCTCCCCCTCCGCCGCGTCGACGGACGGCGGCTCGGGCTCGGCGTCGGCCAGGTCGAGGCCCACCTCGACCTGCCGGGCGACGACGGGGACCTCGGCGCCCGGTCGCCCCCCGAACACCGCGCCGAAGGCCCGGTCGTAGGCGGCGACGTCCTCGGGCCGGCGCACCAGGGTCGCCCGGCCCGCCCAGTAGGCCCCGGACGGCGACCCGCCCGCAGCGGCCAGCGCCCGGGCGTAGACGACGGTGGCGCCGGTGGGCACGGCGACCCCGGTCCGCCGGAGCGCGCCGGCGAAGGCGACCGCCAGCTCGTCCAGCCCGACCGCGGGCGCGGCGGGCGCGACGACCCGGGCGCCGGGGGCGGCGGCGCCGGCCTCAGGCACTGCGGGCCACCGCGCCGCGCACCAGCGTGTCCAGCCCGTGGTCCCGCACCCGCTGGGCATCCTCCCGGTACTTGACCACCGACCCGAGCGTGGCGGCCGCCGCCGCGGGGTCGAGGGTCGACCGCCCGAGCAGCGCCAGCGCCCGGGCCCAGTCGATCGTCTCGGCGATGCCCGGCGGCTTGTACAGGCCGAGGTCGCGGATGGCGGCCACCGCCTCGGCCACCTGGCGGGCCAGGTCGCCGGCCACCTCGGGCGCCCGCAGCCGGACGATCGCCACCTCGCGGTCGACGCCCGGCTGCTCGACCCAGTGGTACAGGCAGCGGCGCTTGAGCGCGTCGTGGACGTCGCGGGTGCGGTTCGAGGTGAGCACCGTCACCGGGGGGACCGCGGCCCGCACCGTGCCGAGCTCGGGCACCGTCACCGCCCAGTCGGACAGCAGCTCGAGGAGGAACGCCTCGAACTCGTCGTCGGCCCGGTCGATCTCGTCGATGAGCAGCACCGGCGGCGGCCCCTCGACCGGCGTGTCGAGCGCCTGGAGCAGCGGCCGCCGCACCAGGAACCGGGGGTCGTACAGCTCGCCCTCCAGCGCCTCGACCCCGCGGGACCCGGCCCGCCCCGCGGCCTCGGCGGCCCGCAGGTGGAGCAGTTGGCGGGCGTGGTCCCATTCGAAGAGCGCCTGGCTGGCGTCGATCCCCTCGTAGCACTGGAGCCGCACGAGCCGGCCGCCGGTCCACGCGGCCAACGCCTTGGCCACCTCGGTCTTGCCGACCCCGGCGTCGCCCTCCAGGAACAGCGGGCGCTGCAGGCGCAACGCCAGGAACACGGCGGTCGCCAGCCCCTCGTCGGCCAGGTAGTCCTGCGCGGCGAGGCCGTCCACCACTCCAGCGACGTCGGCGACCGTCATCCCCTCAGCCTACGGCCGCGGATGGGGCAACCGGGTCGGCGCCGCCGCGCCCGGCGCGACGGGGCCGACCCGGTTGCCGTCACGACTCGGCCGCCTCCAGCGCCCTGCGGGCCAGCACCCGGGCCAGGTGTCGGCGGTACTCGGGCGAGGCGTTGAGGTCGCTGGGCGGCTCGGTGCCCTCGTCGGCGCGGGCGGCCGCGTCCGACGGCGACGCCCCCGACCGCAGCGCGTCCTCGACCCCGGCGGCCCGCAGCGGCTGCGACCCCATGTTGACGAGGCCGACACCCGGGCCGGACGACCCGTTGGCCAGGACCGCGGTGACGCCGACGATGGCCCAGTCCTGGGCCCGGCGGTTGAACTTCTCGAACGCCCAGCCGACGCCCGGCAGGGCCGGCACCCGGATCTCGGTCAGCACCTCGTCGGGCGCCAGCGCCGTCTCCAGGAAGCCGGTGAAGAAGTCGTCGGCCGCGATCTGCCGCTCGCTCCCCGGCCCCCGGGCCACGAGGGTCGCCCGCAGGGCCAGCAGCGCGGCCGGCAGGTCGGAGGCGGGGTCGCCGTGGGCGACCGAGCCGCCGATCGTGCCCCGGTGGCGCACCTGCGGGTCGCCGATCTGGCCGGCGACGTGTGCCAGCAGCGGCACCTGCTCGCCGAGCAGGTCCGAGGTGGCCAGGTCGTGGTGGCGGGTCAGCGCGCCGATGCGGACCACATCGCCGTCGCCCTCCACGAACGACAGGTCGCCGATGCCGCCGATGTCGACCAGCAGCGTCGGCTGGGCGAGCCGCAGCTTCATGAGCGGCAGCAGCGAGTGGCCGCCGGCCAGCAGCTTGGCCTCGTCGCCGCGCTCGGCGAGCAGCCCGATGGCCTCGTCGACCGAGCCGGCCCGCTGGTAGTCGAACGGTGCGGGGATCACGGTGCCTCCTCCCCCTGGGGCGGTGCGGTTCGGGCCGCCTGGATCGCCGCCCACACCCGCTCGGGGTGCGCCGGCATGGCGATGTCGGTGATGCCGAGCGGGGCCAGCGCGTCGACCACGGCGTTGATGACCGTCGGTGCCGAGCCGATGGTGCCCGCCTCCCCGATGCCCTTGACCCCGAGCGGGTTGGTGGGGCTGGGC
>DASSGC010000209.1:0-6534 GCA_035693765.1 Acidimicrobiales bacterium | reverse complement strand
GGGACCCCCGAGTAGACGCGGGTCTCGTCCTGGACGGCCTCGACGTCGCGGGGCACCGAGGGGTTGAGCCGTCCGGCGAGCTCGACGTAGCGCCGGCGCACCGCCCGGGCGAAGGCGAGGAAGCGGCCCTCCTCGTGCAGCCGGCCGATCTGGTACTCGGCGTTGAACACCAGGGTGCAGTAGGCGAACCGCCGCGGCATCTCGGAGGCGTGCGGGTTGAACCCGACGACGAAGAACGCCCGCCCCGCGAAGCAGAACGCGAAGTGCGGGTCGCCGGGCGTGGCCGAGCGGTCGGGGTCCCACACCGGCTCGTCGTGGTCGTGGAGCAGTTGCAGGTGCTGCCACAGGAGGCGCTCGAACTCCTCCTCCGAGGCCGGGACCGGATGGCGGAAGATGGCGACGAACGAGGTGAACTGCCCGAAGGCCTCGCCCTCGTGGAGGAACTCGCGCAGGCTGGCGAACTGCGTCTGCTCGGCCACGAAGCGCCGCAGGTCGCGGCCCATGCCGGCCACCGACGCCACCGAGCCCAACGTGTCGTACACGCCGAGCCGGTAGGTGCCCTCGTGCATGGCGGCCCGGGCCCCGATGCAGGGGAACTGGCCCGACGCGAGGGTGACGAACTGGTCGTGGAGGTGCTTGACCTCCCGGCTCGGCGGCACGTCGCCCGCGTCGGGCATCAGCTTGCCCTCGGGCACGACCCGCAGCCGGCGCCCGGCGTCGTGGTCGGGATCGAGGACGATGCCGCTGTAGCAGCTGTTGGCGATCGCCAGCTCGCTGTCGAACAGCGAGCCGACCTCCACGTCGGTCATGAGCCCCCGGCCCTCGTGGTGTGGTTGTGGACGAAGCTGCCGTCCGTCTCGGCGCGGCCCGGATCGACGTCCGGGTGGACGAGGGCGAGGACGGCGCCGATGGCGTTGATGCTCTGGTCGACCTGCGGCTGGTCGAGGGGGAAGACGCTGTCGTTCATGAACGCGTCGGCGTCGCCGCTGCCGTAGAGCTTGATCCCGGCGATCACCGACTCGGCGGCCTGCCGATCGAGCCCACCGTCCTCGGCGATCAGGCGCTCCAGGTCGTCGGGGCTCGCCAGCAGGCCGTCCATCCGCGTGTAGAAGGCGGAGACGACCGCCGCCACGGCGTCGGGATCGCGGTCCACCAGGTCGCGGCCGGCCACGATGACGTCGACGATGGAGTCGGGGACGTCCTCGCTGCTGAGCGCGACCGTGTAGCCGGCGGCCTGCGCGGCGCTGGTGTCCGGCTCCCACACGACCGCCACCTGGGCCTCGTGGTCGACCATCATCTGGTACGCCGTGGCCGACTGGTCGACCGACACGAGGTCGAACTCGCTCAGCCGGAGCTCGTCGTAGGTGTTGGCGAGCTCGTCGAGCAGCATCTGGGAGGGCGAGTTGCCGGTGTAGGCCAGCACGGGCCGCCTGTCCCGCCCGCGGAAGTCGTCGACCAGCCGGGGCAGGTCGTCGACGGTGCGGAGGTAGTCGACGTCGACGGTGTTGAGCACCAGGGCGTCGGCACCCTCGCTCTGGTCGATGACGCCGACCACCACACCGTCGGGCCGGTTGAGCACGTACTGGTCGAGGGTCGTCACCTCGATGCCCGCCCGGCCGGCGCTGAGGTCCGCGGCCCGCACGTCCTGGCACAGCTGCTCCACGTAGAGCGAGGTGTAGCCGGTGCCGTCGAGCAGGTCGGGATCGCGGAACAGGGCGTAGCCCGACCACGGGTCGCCCTCGATGACGATCGTCCGGTCGTCGTGGTCCGGGATGTCGCTGGGGGCGCAGCCCGAGCCGCCGCTCTCGGCGCCTGCGGTGCAGGCTGCGGCGAGGGCGGCCACCACGCACGACACCGTCCACGTGCCGGGGCGCCGCCTCCGCCGCCACGCTGTGCCCGGCCCGCCCATCAGCCCTGGTACTCCCGCAGCCGCAGGTAGAGGCCGAACACGACCAGGGCCGCCATCGCCGCGGCGGCGGCCAGGTTGACGGCCGCCAGGTGGGCGGTGGCGCCGGTGGCGGCGTCCACGTGGCGGTCGAAGGTCCGCTGGTCGGCGCTCTGGGCGTGGTCGATGGCGTCGACGAACCGCGTGAAGGCCTCGCCGTCGAGGTAGGCGGCGCTGGCGCCGGCGAAGTCGCCCGCGGTGACCCGGGCCTGCATGCGGGCGTGGTCCTCCAGGTACCCGCCGAACGCGGCGAGCGCGTCCCGTGCCGCGGCGTCGCCGCTCTCGGAGACGTCGGCGGCGACCACGGTGGCCAGGTAGCCCCCGGCGCCGGGCGGGACGAGCCCGGCGGCGGCCCGCTCGGCGGCCGTCCCACCACCGTCGTGGACGCGGAACAGCTTGTCGACCTTGGCCAGGAAGTCGGCCTCCGCCGGCGCGCCGCCGGACGGGTCGAGCAGCCAGTGCCCTTCCGCCTGGCGGGCCGAGACGACCGTGGCGCGGGCCCGCGCCAGCTGGTGCACGGGGTCGAAGGCGCGCTCGCGTGCCGCGGTCAGGCTCGTCGACGACTGGTCGAGCGCGGCGAGGGCGTAGGCGCCGGTGGCGATGCCGATCGCCGTGGCCACGAGCAGCGCCAGGTTGAGCACCCGCCGGAACTTCCTCGCCAGCAGCAGCTGGGCGACGGCGAGCAGCACCAGCAGGACGACCCAGGTGCCGACGATGAACTGCACGGTGGACGACGAGCGTGCCGTGTGGCGGTCGTAGGTGGCGTTGAGGACGTAGCTGTTGGCCTTGTCGAACAGGTCGGCCTGTGGCAGCAGCGTGCCGTCCATGACCGCGTGCGCCGATCGGTAGATCTCGGTCGCCCGCCCGGCGTCGCCCTGCGCCCGGGCGGCGAAGCTCTCCCGCAGCAGCGCGTGGTAGTGGGCCAGCGCGTAGTCGATGTTGACCAGCGGCTGGGAGTAGGCCGCACCCGGCGGCGCCTGCGCGGCGGCCAGGACGAGGTTCTCGTCGAGCGACCGGCGCGCGCTGTCGTACTCCTCGGGGAAGCCGCTCGTGGCCAGGGGCACGGGGTCGAGCAGGTCCTGCACCACGATCCCGTCGAGCGCCGAGAGGTTCGCCTTGATCTGCTGGGCCACGGTGATGCCCTGGGTCGCCTCGCGACCGACGGTGTCGACGGCGTCGTGGTCGCGCGTGACGCCCACGTGCACCGCCACGGCGAACGCGGCGATCGGGAGCCAGGCGGCGGCCATGGCGCCGCGCAGCACCCTGGGCGTCGTCACGCGGCCGCGCCGCGCCCCCATCCGGGCCGGGGCGGGCGGGGCGGTGCCGGGAACGACCGGCCCGGCCGGCGCGACCGCCGGGCCGGCGGCGGGCGGGGCCGCAGGCGGGGCGAGCGTCACAGGACCGTCACCGGCCTGACCGTGTTGGCCTGGTCGACCAGTGCGTAGCGTTGCTGGTCGTCCGGCGTCAGCTCGGCGAGCCGCCGCAGCGACCGCTCCAGCTCGCCCCGGGCGGTCCGTTCCGTGAGCGGCCGGCCGTTGAACGACCGGCCCGGCGGCGGCCCGCTGCGGGCGTCGTCGAACGCCCGCGTCACCAGCTCGATGGTGATCTCCACCCGGAGCCGCTCGTCGACGTCGAGCGTCGCCAGCCGGGCCGACGCCTCGTCGTAGCGCCCGGCGGCGAACAGGGTGCGCACGGCGTCGAGCTGCGACTGGGCGTACGCCCGGTGCGACCGGGGGATGCGGTTGTAGGCGTCGAGCGCTCCCGGGACGTCGCCGGCCGCCACCCGGCAGCGGGCGAGGCCGGCGACCGCGGCGACGTACGAGGGGTCGACGCTCGACACGAGGTCGTACAGCACGGCGGCGGCGCCGCCGTGGCCGGCCCGCTCGGCCGCGACGGCGGCGGCCAGCGTGGGCGCGAGCTCGCCGGGAACCTCGGTCCGGCACCGCTCGAAGGCAGCCGCCGCGGCACCGAAGTCCCCCCGGCCGAGCTCGAGCTGCCCCCGCAACCACGCGGCCCGCCACTCCCACGGGTCGGCCGCGTCGATCGCGTCGAGCACCGCGCCGGCGCGGGCGGCCTCGGCGCCGGCGTCCGCGCCCTGCTGCTGGGCGAGCTCGATGTGGGCCCGGGCCAGCCGCAGCCGGACCTCGACGGTCTCGGGGACCTGGTCGGTGCGGCGCGCATACCCGATCTGGGCGACGACCGCGGCGGGGTCGTCGCCGTGGATGTTGGCCAGGAACGTGGCGGCGGGATCGGCGGCGTTCAGGCCCAGCGGCGGGATCGTCGCCCCGTCGTCGGGCGGCGGCCCGAACACCGTGCTCGGCGCCGGCTGCGGCTCCCCGGTGGTGATCGCCACCACCTCGCGCAGGACGCCGACCAGCTGGTCGCCCAGCTCCTCGACCGACTGGAACCGGTCGTCGGGGTGCTGTGCCGTCGCCTTGAGCAGGAACCGGTGGAACGAGTCGAAGCGGGTGAGCACCGCGTGGTCGGCGGGGTCGGGCAGCGTGTGCTGGTGGGTGCCGTTGTAGCCCGGGAAGTACAGCGTCAGCACCGCCAGCGTGCGCCCGATCGTGTAGATGTCCGACGCGATGGACGGCCCCATCTCGACGATCTCGGGCGCCTGGTAGCCGACGGTGCCGTACACGTCGCCCGCCGGGTCGTCGATGCGGCGGACGGCGCCCAGGTCGATGAGCTTCAGGTGGTCGCCGACCTGGACGAGGTTGTCGGGCTTGAAGTCGCAGTAGACCAGCCGGCGGCCGTGCAGGTGGCCGAAGGCCGGCAGGATGGCGAGGATGTAGGCGATCGCCTGGTCCACCGGCAGCGGGTCCGGTTCCCCCCCGTTGGCCTGGCGGCGGGCCTGGAGGATCTGCTTGAGCGAGCGCCCGCCGACGTACTCCTCGACGATGTAGCCGGCGCCGTCGTGGGTGACGAAGTTGAAGATCCCGACGACGCCCGGGTGTTGCACCTCGGCGAGGAACCGGCGCTCGGCGACCGCCACGGCCATGGCGGCCTCGTCGCCGGAGTCGAGCAGGCCCTTGAGCACCACCCAGCGATCGTTGACGGCCTCGTCCTGGGCCAGGTAGATCCAGCCCAGCCCGCCGTGGGCGAGGCAGCCGACGATCTCGTACTGGCCCCCGACGCGATCGCCCCTCGCCAGCTTGGGGACGAGGTCGAACCTGTGGCCGCACGACGCGCAGAAGCCGCTCAGGCGCCCGGGCACGCCCCGGCGGGAACGGCCGACCGGCACACCGCACCCCGAGCAGAACCGCTTGTGCTCCGCCACCTCCGGGTTGGCGAGCACCACCGACACCGGATCGACCGGCGGCGCGGGCGGCACGTCGACCAGGCCGGCGCCGATGGCGGTCCGGCGGCTGGTGGTGCGGGTGGCGGCGCTGGTGGTGCGGCGCGAGCCGCGGGCGCGGGCCGAGCCCGTGACGAGCGTCCCGGCCGACCGGCCGCCCAGCGGCCGGGGCGGGGGCGGCCGCCCCGGCGGCGGGGGCCGGCTGTCGGGCGCCTCCTCGGCGCGGAGCCCGCACACGTCGCAGTAGCCGTCGGCGTCCATGTGCCCCGGGCAGCGGCCGCGCCCGCAGGCGCGCCCGGGGCTCACCGCCCGCCTCGTCTGTTCTGCGTGCTCCGACCCACGCGTCCGCCGCTCCCCAGCATCCTCACCCCGCCGGCGGCCAATGTACCGAGCGTCGGCGGGCTGCGCAGCGCACCCCGACCCCGCCCTGCCGCGGGCCCGGCCCGCCCGCCCGCCGGTTCAGCGCAGCCGGTAGGCGGCGACGTTGCCCTCGAAGTCCGTCACCGCCAGCACGTCGCCCGCGGCGGCGATGCCCTGGGCGTCGACGGGCAGCGACGTCGACCACGCCTGGGTGCCGTCCGGGGCGAGCGCCCGCAGCGCGCCGCCGCCGGCGACCACCAGCAGGCTCGTGTCGCCGCGGGGCAGGGTGAGCATGGCGCCGCTGCCGTCGCGCAGGCGCCGCCGCTCGGCGCCGGTGGCCGGGTCGAGCACCAGCAGCTCCCCGGTGTCGAGCCACACCGCGGCGTCCGGGCCGAGCGCGGCGACCGACGGGGGGAACCGGGCGTGGGCGTTGAGCGCCCAGGCCACCGAGCCGTCGGCCAGCGACACGCCCGTGAGCGAGTCGTCGTCGTCGACCGCGATGGCGGTGCCGCCGACGACGGCGACCCCCCACACGGTCAGGTCGCCCCGCGGCACCGGCGTGACGAAGCGGATCGCCCCGGTCGCCGCCTCGAAGGCCGCCACCTTGCCCTCGCTGGTCCCGGCCACCAGCAGGTCGCCGGCGGGAACGAGGCCGCTCCACAGGGTGAGGTCGTCGAGCGGTGTCTCCCACCGCACCGACCCGTCGGCCAGGGCCAGGGCCGTGACCTGGACGCCCGTCTCGATCACCACCGTGTCGCCCACCACGACCGGCGGCTCGGTGAACCAGACGTCGTCGACCGTCCAGCGGACCGCGCCGGTGGCGGCGTCGAGCGCCTGCACCAGCAGCGGGTCGCTGGCGCTGGCGATCACCTGGTCGCCCGCCACCAGCGGGGTGACGTTGCCGGCCTCGTCCCCGAGGTCGGCCTCCCAC
>DASSGC010000208.1:0-2755 GCA_035693765.1 Acidimicrobiales bacterium | reverse complement strand
GTCGGCCCCATGCGCCTGGTCGGCTCGGGGCTGAAGCCGCCTCGCGCGGTCAAGCAGGCGGCGCTGGCGTCGTTCCTGGTGGCGGGCGTGGCCGGCGCCGCCCTGGCGCTGGCGGTGGGCCCGGAGCTGGTGGTGGTGGGGGCCGCCGCCATCGCCGCCGGGTGGTTCTACACCGGCGGCTCGCATCCCTACGGGTACCTGGGCCTGGGCGAGCTGTTCGTGTTCGTCTTCTTCGGGGTGGTGGCGACGGCCGGCTCGGCCTACGTGCAGGAGGAGGCGCTGGCGTGGCTCGCCCTCGCCGCCAGCGTCCCGGTCGGCCTGCTGGCCACCGCGCTTCTGGTGGTCAACAACCTGCGCGACATCCCCGGCGACACGGCCTCGGGCAAGCGGACCCTGGCCGTCCGCCTCGGCGACCGCCGCACCCGCGCGCTGTACGTCGCCCTGCTGGTCGGGGCCGTGGCCATGATCCCCGTGGTGGCAGGCCTGGGGGAGCGCCCCGCCGCCATCGCCGCGCTGGCCGCGGTGCCGCTCGCCCGCCAGCCCGTCCTCGCCGTGCTCGGCGGGGCGCGGGGCCCGGCGCTCATCGGCGTGCTCGGCGCCACCGGGCGGATACAGCTCGTGTTCGGGACCCTGCTCGCCGCCGGGCTCTGGATCTCCGCCTGACCAGACGGCACCGGTCAGCCGACGGCAGCCCCCGCGACGGCGGCCACGACCTCGTCCACCTCGTCCGGGCTCGTGACGATGCTCGGACCGAGCCGGACGTGCTCGACGGCGTACGGGGTGACCGAGGCCGCGATGCCCGCGCCGGCCAGCCGGTCGACGACCGCCGCCGGCGCGGCGCCATCGACGTCGAAGCAGACGATGCCCGACGACAGGTCGTCGGCCACCGGCGTCACCAGCCGGACCCCCGTCACCTCCGACAGGCCGGCCTTCAGCTGCGCGGCCTGCTCCCGGGTGCGGGCCGCGACCCGGTCGCGGCCGATGTCGAGGTGGAACCGGAACGCCTCGGCCAGCGCCCACCGGTGCTCGAAGCTGTGGTACCCGCCCGGCGTGAACCGCAGGCCGTCGGTCGGCGCCGCCGGCAGGCCGTTGCGCCACTCGCCGAAGCTGCCGGGCTCGAACGCCGGCACGGCCGGCGCCACGGCGGGCCAGGCCGCCGACCGCCCCCACACGATGCCGGTGCCGCGCGGCCCGAACAGCCACTTGTGCGTGCCGGCCACCAGGAAGTCGCAGCCGAGGTCGCCCACCGAGGCGTCCTCGGCGCCCAGCCCGTGGATGCCGTCGACGCACAGCAGCACGGCGTCGTCGGGCTCCCGCCCGGCGTTGAGCGGCGCCAGCGCGTCGCCGATGGCCCGCACGGGCAGCTTGACCCCGGTCCCCGAGTGGACCCAGGTGACCGCCACCACCCGGGTGGCGGGCGTGACGCCGGCGAGCAGCCGGCTCACCATGCCGTCCTCCGAGGCCGTGGCCGGGTCGTCGTAGAGCCGGACCCGGCGGACCGTCGCGCCGGTCGCCGCGGTCCGCAGCGCCCAGGCCTGGTGGGTCGAGAAGAAGTCGTGCTCGGTCGTGACGACCTCCTGGTCGCCACGCACCCGCAGCCCGCCGTAGAGCAGCCCGAGGCCCTGGGTCGTGCTGTCCGTGAGGCCGATCTCCTCGGGCGACGCCGCCAGGTACTCGGCGGCGGCGCTGCGGACCGCCGCCTCGGCCTCGGCCTCGGTGGCCGCCAGGTAGCCGTGGGTGTCGGCGTCGAGGCCGTCCCGGTGCCGCGCGATCGCCTCGGCCACAGGCCGCGGATGGGCCGCGAGGATCCATGCCGCGAACTGGCGCACGTTCCCGTCGAGCGGGAACTGGGCCCGCACCGACGACCAGTCGGTCGGATCGAAGGCCGGCGCGGTGTCCCGGGCGCCGGCGGCGTCGCGGTCGCGGTCGCCGGAGCAGGCGCCGGCGCCCAACGATGCCAGGCCCCCGGCGGCGATCGACGAGCGGGCCAGGAAGGCGCGACGGGACAGGGCGGTCATCGCCCACAGTGTGGCGCGCGCCGGGCCGGGGGCGGAGGGGCAGCGACGGTCCCACGGCGACGCCCGAGGGACCGCCCCGCGCGCCGCGCGCCCCGTGCGCCGGTCGGCTACCCCGGCCAGGCCAGGCGCACGCCGAACTCGCCCGACGGCGTGAGCGGCAGCGCCCGCGCCTCGGTCGCCGTGAACCAGGCACACCTGTCGGTGGAGCCGTCCTGCTCGGAGCGGAGGGCGACGTCCTCGCTGCGCACCTCGTAGACGAGGCCGACGTGGTGCAGCCCGACCGGGCGCGCACCGCCCCGGGGGTAGGTGTGCGAGTACACCGCCACGACCCGCCCCGGCGCCACGCCGACCAGGCCGGCCTCCTCGTGCAGCTCCCGGACGAGGGCACGGTCGGGGTGCTCGCCCCACTCCACACCGCCACCGGGCAGGGTCCACCGGCCGCGGTCCGGACCGGCCGACATGCGCACGAGGAGCAGGCGGTCCTCGGGGTCCCAGCAGAGCGCGTAGGCGGCGAGGTGGCGTGGCGCGTCGGCGTGCGTGGCGGGCATCCCCCCACTGTGGCAACCCTGCCCCGCACCGGTGGCGCCGTGCGGTGCCGGCGGTGCCGTCAGGCGGTGGCGACCGAGGCCAGCCACCCGTCGAGCAGGTCGCCGAAGCGATCGGGCTGTTCCAGGTGGGCGCTGTGCCCCGCACCCGGGACGAGCGCAGCCCGGGCGTTGGGGCCGATGGCGGCGGCC
>DASSGC010000207.1:0-6743 GCA_035693765.1 Acidimicrobiales bacterium | reverse complement strand
GGGAACTGGACGAGCTTGCCGGAGAACAACCAGTCGCTCATCGATGCCATGGCGTTGTTGAAGCTGAGCGTGGCGGCAACGCCCGTGGGGGCGTCGGGGCTCGTGGCCGGCATGCGGGACGACGACCCGATGTGCATGTTGACGACCGTGCGCGTGTCCTGGCAGGCGGCGAAGAACGGGTCCCAGGCGCCGGAGTGGATCGACGGCAGGCCCAGGTGGGGCGGGATCTCGCTGAAGCACACGGCGTGCACGCCCCGCTCGGCGTTGCGCCGGACCTCGGCGGCGGCCAGCTCGGCGTCCCACAGCGGCACGATCACGAGCGGGATGAGGCGGCCGCCGGCGTCGCCGCACCACTCCTCGACCATCCAGTCGTTGTAGGCCCGCACGCAGGCCAGCCCCAGGTCGCGGTCGCCGGCCTCGGTGAACGTCTGGCCGCAGAACCGCGGGAAGGTGGGGAAGCAGAGCGATGCCTCGACGTGGTTCAGCTCGTTGTCCTCGACCCGCGCCCTGGGGTCGTAGCAGCCGGGCCGCATCTCCTCGTAGGTCATGGGCGTGAGGGTCATCTCGTCGCGGGGGTAGCCCACGGCGGCGACGTGGCGCTTGTGGATGTACACGACGTCCTCGTAGACCCAGCAGTCGGCCTGGGTGGGGGCGTCGTCGTCGAAGACCTGCTCGTAGTGGCCCCCGCCGATGTGGCGCATGCCGCCGATGCCGCGGCGCTCGATCCGGGGCCCGCGGTCGCGGTAGCGGGCGGGCAGCCAGCGTTCCCACACATGCGGCGGCTCGACGACGTGGTCGTCGACGCTGATGATCTTGGGGATCACGGTCATGCGGGCTCCCGGTGATGGGGCGATATCTGACGGTGTGTCAGATTGTAGACCGCCTGTGCCCCGGCAGCACTCCGGCCAGGCCCACCGGCGGGGCGGGCGGCCCGCTCAGCGCGGGGTGAGCACGCAGAGCTCGTGCCCGTCCGGTGCCCGCAGGACCACCCAGCGCTGCACCCCCTGGCCGATGTCGGCGTCGGTGGCGCCGAGGCCGCGCAGCCGTTCGACGTCGGCGGCCTGGTCGTCGCCCGCGTAGGGGGCCACGTCGATGTGGACCCGGTCCTTGGCCACCTTGGGGTCGCTCACCGCCAGGAGCTCCAGGCGCGGGCCGGCACCGTCGGGCGGCGCCAGCGACCGGGAGTCGTCGTCGCTGGCGAGCACCGGCCAGCCGGTGGCCGCGCTCCAGAACCCGGCCGAGGCGCCCGGGTCGGGTACGTCCACGACCACGGCGGCGATCACGCCGGCCGCCGCGTAGGTGGCGCGGTGCTCGAGGATGCAGAACTCGTTGCCGTCCGGATCGGCGAGCACCGTCCACGGCACGTCGCCCTGGCCGATGTCGAGGCGGCGGGCGCCGGCCCGCTCCGCCCGGGCCACCAGCGCCGCCTGATGCTCGGCCGAGTTGCTGTTGAGGTCGAGGTGGACCTTGTTCTTGCCCTGCTTGACGTCGTCGACCAGCCCGAAGACGAGCGGGAAGCCCGGCTCGGTGTAGCGGTCGGCGGCGTCGGACGGCGGCTCGACCACCACCTCGTCGGGCTCCTCGTAGGTGATCGGCCAGCCGGTGAGCGCCGACCAGAAGCGGGCCAGCGCCGAGGGGTCGGCGGCGTCGATCACCACGGACCAGAAGCGAGTCGCCATGGGGGCCGACCGTACCCGCCGGACCGTCGGGGCCGTAGGTCTTGGAGCATGCGCGGATAGGTCACCTCAGCTGCCGGTCACCGTGCTGCATCGCGGGTCGGCCGAGCTGCCGGGCCGGTGCTTCCACGCCAAATCGCCACGCGTAGGCCGTCGCCATCGCCCTGTCCGCTCGGCCTCTCATGCGGGCGGTGCCGGGTCGGGGAAGGCCGGCGGGCGCTTGGCGAGCCACGCCCGGACGCCCTCGGCGTAGTCGTCGCCGCCCATCATCTCGTCGGTCAGTCGCACCGAGCGCTCGACCGCCGTGCCCACGTCGTCGTGCTGGTCGGCGTAGAGCTGGCGCTTGGCCTCGCGCAGCGAGGCGGGCGACACCTCCGTGGCGAGCGCACGGGCGTAGGCGTAGGTGACCGCCAGCAGCTCGTCGGGCGGGACGACCCGGTTGACCAGTCCCATCGCCGCCGCCTCCTCGGCCGGCACGACCCGCGACGACAGCAGCAGATCGGCCGCGTGGCCCAGCCCCACCAGCCGGGGCAGCACCCACGACAGCCCGTACTCGGCCGGCAGCCCGAGGCGCGGCGCGGCGGTGGTGAGCTTGGCCCCGGCGGCGGCGAAGCGCAGATCGCAGAAGCAGGCGAGGACGAGCCCCACGCCTGCGGCCGGCCCGTTGACGGCGGCGATCACCGGCGTGGCCATGCCGAAGTGGAACGCGAAGGCGTGGTCGAACTCGGGCCGCACGCCGTAGCCCGGCTCCGCGAGCGGCGAGCGCACGCCGTCGTCGTAGCCGCCCGCCGCCACGTTGCGCTCCAGGGCGCCGAAGTCGGCGCCGGCGCAGAACCCCCGCCCGGCGCCGGTCACCACCACGACCCGGACGGCCGGATCGGCCTCCGCCTGCGCCAGGCACCAGCGGTACTCGGTGTGCATCCGCCCGGTCCACGCGTTGAGCCGGTGCGGCCGGTCGAGGGTCACGGTCGCCACCCGGTCGGCGACGTCGTAGCGGACGGCGTGCAGGTCCATGCCCGCGAGTCTTGCGCTCCCGTCAGCCGTCGAGGGCGGCGGCGAGGCGCCGGACGCCGTCCCGGATCCGGTCCGGGCGCAGGGTGCCGTAGCCCATGATCAGCGACGACGACCGGGTCCCGGCGTCGGCGAGGTCGTCGTCGAGGGGGTAGACGCCCACAAATTGCCGCGCCGCCGCGGCCGCGACCTCGTGGCTGTCCCAGCCGTCGGGCAGGGTCACGAAGGCCTGGAGCCCGGCCGAGACCCCCTGCACCCGGGTGCCGGGGAGCCACCGACCGAGGGCGTCCACGAGCGCGTCGCGCCGCTCACGGTAGATGCGGCGGGTGCGGCGCAGGTGGCGGTCGAGGTCGCCGCGATCCAGGAACTCGGCGAACGTCGCCTGGATGAGCGACGCCGTCATGTGGTCGGTGACGTCGCGGGCTTCGACGACGGCGTCGAGCAGGTCGGGCGGCACGACGAGCCAGCCCAGGCGCAGCCCCGGGGCCAGGCTCTTGGACAGGGTGCCGTGGTAGACGACCCGGTCGGGCAGCATGCCCTGGAGGGCGCCGACGGGATGCCGGTCGAAGCGGTACTCGGCGTCGTAGTCGTCCTCGATGACGTAGGCGTCGCGCTCGCGCGCCCATGCGCCGACATCGTTCCGGCGGGTCGCGGAGAGCACGACGCCGGTGGGTGACTGGTGCGCGGGTGTGAGCACCACCGCGCGGGCGGGTGTCGCCGCCAGGGCGCCGGTGCGCAGGCCCTCGCCGTCGACGGGCACGGGGTGGAGCCGGAGCCCGGCCCAGCGGATCTGGCGGCGGGTGTCGCCGTAGCCGGGGACCTCGACGGCGACGTCGCCGATGCCCCGCTCGCGCAGCGCGGCCAGCACGAGGCTGAAGCCGTGGGCGAAGCCGTTGCAGATCACGATCTGCTCGGGCCCGCAGGCCGCGCCGCGCACCCGGCCGAGGTAGGACGCGACGGCGGCGCGGAGGCGGGGCAGGCCCGTGGTGGGGGCGTAGCCGAGGTCGGCGTCGGGCATCGACGCCAGCGCCGCGCGCGTGGCCCGGGCCCAGGCGTCCCGGGGGAACAGGCTGAGGTCGGGCAGGCCCGTGCGGAAGTCGTAGCCGACCGCGACCGCGCCCGGCGGTGCGGGACCGGCGGCGGGCGCTGGGCCGGCGCCGGCGGCCGCCGCGTCGTTCACCGTGGTGCCCGACCCCTGCACCGTCGTGACGTAGCCCTCGGCCGCGAGCTGCTCGTAGGCGTCCACCACGACGCCCCGCGTGACGCCGAGGTCGGCGGCGAGGGCGCGGCTCGACGGCAGGCGGGTGCCCGCCACGAGTCGCCCCGAGCGGATGGCGCTGCGCAGCCCGTCCTCCAGTTGGGCCCGTAGGCCGCGGGGGCGTGCTCGGTCCAGCTCGATGAACAGCTCCGGCGAGGTCGGCCCCGATGGTGAAGTGGTCCCCATACGTTGTCCTCGACTGGACCTTATCACCGGTCCATTTCCGTCGTACGTTGCCCTCACCACACGACGCAACCCCCGACCCGGGAGGCCGGAACGATGCACTTCGACACGATCCAGTTGGCGGCGATCCGGCGGGACGAGCTGCTGGCGACCGCCGATCGCCGCCGGGCCCCGCTGGCCGGCGGCCGTGGGTCCCGCCGGCATCTCCGACTCTCCCGCCCGGCCCGCACCGAAGGAACCTCGTCATGCTGAGCGTCCACTGCCCCCGCCACGGCCGCGAGGTGCTCGTCGGCCACCGCCAGATCCTCGGCATCGACGGCCACGGACAGGACCTGACCGTGCGCTACGAGTGCTGGTGCGGGCACCGCGGCACCCATCACCCCCACCGCGCGGCGGCGATCGGCCTGCCAGCCTGAGCCTGCTCCGTTAGGGTCGGCGGATGGCCGTCGACCTCCCCTCGCTCGTCCAGCCGTGGCGCACCGCGGTGGTGACGTCGGAGATCCAGAAGGGCGTCATCGGAGACGGGGCCGCGCTGCCGGCGCTCGCCGAGATCGCCCGGACCACGATGGTGCCGGCGCTGGCCCGGCTGGTGAAGGCGGCCCGGGGTGCGGGCGTCGAGGTGGTGCACGCCACCTTCGCCCGGCGGCCCGACGGCAAGGGGGCCAACACCAACGCCCGCCTGTTCCACGGCGTCGAGAAGTCGCCGGTGAAGCTGCTCCCCGGCACGCCGGCGACGCAGGTCATCGACGAGGTCGGCGTGCAACCCACCGACATCGTGCTCACCCGCACCCACGGGCTGAACCCGATCAGCGGCACCGACCTCGACCCGTTGCTCCGCAACCTCGGCGTCACGACGATCATCCCGGTCGGCGTGTCGGTCAACATCGCGATCACCAACCTGGTGATGGAGGCCGTGAACCGGGGCTACGACGTCGTGCTGCCCCGCGACGCCGTGTGCGGCCTGCCCGCCGACTACGCCGACGCGGTGATCGACAACACCCTCGCCCTCCTGGCCAGCGTGACCACGGTCGACGAGCTCGTCGCCATCTGGGAGGCGGCGTGAGGTTCTGCCAGTCGCTCATGTACGCCGCGCCCGACGACTGGATCGAGCTCACCCGCTGTGCCGAGGATGTGGGCTTCGACCAGGTGTCGCTGTCCGACCACGTCTTCTACCCGGACAAGCTCGAGTCGTCGTACCCGTACACCGACAGCGGCCGGCCCATGTTCCCGCCCGACACGTCGTGGCCCGACGTGTGGGTCATGACGGGCGCGCTGGCCGCCGTCACCCGGCGCATCACCTTCTCCACGCACGTCTACGTGCTGCCCGCCCGGAATCCGCTCGTCGTGGCGAAGGCGGTCGGGACCGCCGCCCACCTGTCGGGCGGCCGCGTGCTCCTCGGCGTCGGTGCCGGCTGGATGCGCGAGGAGTTCACCCAGCTGGAGCAGCCCTTCGAGCGCCGCGGCGCCCGCATGGAGGAGCAGATCGAGGTGCTCCGCACGCTGTGGCAGGGCGGCATGGTCGAGCACCACGGCGAGTTCTACGACTTCGACCGGCTGGAGATGCTGCCGGTCCCGCCGGCACCGGTGCCGATCCTGGTGGGCGGCCACACCGAGACCGCCCTGCGCCGGGCCGCCCGCATCGGCGACGGCTGGATGGGGGTGTACTACGGGCTCGACGAGCTGCGGGGCTACGTGGAACGGCTGGAGGGCTACCGCGAGGAGTACGGCACCGCCGGCCGGCCCTTCGAGGTCCAGGCGGCGGTCGTCGACCGGCTCCCCACCCCGGACGTCTGCGCCGAGCTGCAGGCGATCGGCGTCACCACCCTCATCACGTCGGCCTGGATGATGGCGGGGCTGGAGAACGCGCCGCTGGCGGACAACCTCGCCGCCCTCGAGCAGTTCGGCACCGACTACATCGCGCCGCTGCGCGCCGGGTGACAGCCAAGGCCCGATCCTCTGATACCCCGTCAGGAATCGGTACCCTGTCGCTCGTGGCCGAACCGGCGGAGACGGTGGAGACGGTGGAGACCGAGCGTGGGCAGGACGACGGTTCCGGCGCGCCGGTCGCCGACCTGCGGGCCGCCGACGGCCGGGTCCCCGGTCGCCGCGGTCGCGCCACCCGCCAGCGCCTGCTGGAGTGCACGGCCGAGATGCTGCGCACGACCTCGTACCGGTCGGTCAAGGTCATCGACATCGCCCGGGAGGCCGGCACCTCGCCCGCCACCTTCTACCAGTACTTCGCCGACGTCGAGGCCGCCATCCTCGTCCTCGCCCAGGAGATGGCGGTGGACGGCGAGCGGCTCGTCCGCCTGGTCGCCGAGGGCAACTGGAAGGGCAAGGCCGGCTACCAGACCGCGCTCGACCTCACCGACGCCTTCTTCGACTTCTGGGACCAGCACCGGCCCGTGCTCCGGGTGGTCGACCTCACCACCGAGGAGGGCGACCGGCGGTTCCGCAACATCCGGGTCCGGCTGCTCAACGCCGTCACCACCGAGTTGGCCAAGGTCGTGGCCGCCTTCCAGGCCGAGGGCAAGAACCTGGGCGTCGAGCCGCTGGCCCAGGCCGGCACGCTCGTGACCACCCTGGCCAACGTCGCGGCCCACCACCTGGGCTTC
>DASSGC010000206.1:0-8005 GCA_035693765.1 Acidimicrobiales bacterium | reverse complement strand
CCGCCCGCACCGCCGCCGGCCGCACCGCCGCCGGCCGCCCCGCCGCCGGCCGCACCGCCGCCGTCCGCACCGCCGCCGTCCGCACCGCCGCCGTCCGCACCGCCGCCGTCCGCACCGCCGCCGTCCGCACCGCCGTCGCCGGGCCCGTCCGGGGCCAGGCCGCACAGCCGTGGCCGGCCGTCGGCCCCGATGAGCACGTGGCCGCCGTCGACCCGGCCGTGCACGATCCCCAGATCGTGGAGGTCGGCGAGCGTGCTCGCCACGGCGGACCCCAGCCCGGCGACCGCGTGCAGGGTCCCCCGCCAACCGCTGACCGGCTCGCCCGCGTAGCGGGTGCGCAGCTCACCGGTCCGCGCCAGCGGCCCGCCCGACCCGTCGGCGGGCGCGACCAGGGCGACGACGCCCGGGTGCGTCGCCCGTGCCAGCCGCTCGCCCTCGCGTCGCAGCCGACCCTCGGCGCCGGGCGCTGCCGACTTGACCACGACGGGGCCGTCGGCGTCGATGTCCACCCTCACATGCATGTTCACCACCCAAACACTGCTCGGAACATGGGAGCACCGTCAAGAACGGTGAAAACCTATCACATGTCATGTGAGACGCCGCGACGTGGGTGGCCGCCAGGCCTGGTGGGTGGGGGGACGTCAGCCCGCGACGCCGGCGACGCGCCCCGTGGCCGTCGCCCGCACGGTCGTGCCGTCGGGTGCTCCGGGCATGACGCCGGCGAAGACGTACTCGGCCCGGATCGCGAGCTCGACCTCGACGCCGTCGGCGGTCACCTGCACGTCGGGCGTGCCGACGACCAGGGGCGCCAGCTCGCTGGCCATCACCACCTGGATCACCACGGCGTCGGCCACCTCCTCGTCGGCGACGTAGGTGCCCGCGCGGAGCGCGACCTGGTCGGCGGCGGCCGTGGCAGCGTCGTTGGCGGCCGCCGAGGCCAGGTCGTGCGCCTGGCGCTGGCGGAGCTGGACCACGGACATGTCGACGGCGATCGACGCCATGATCAGCACGACGAGCAGGCCGGCGGGCATCAGCATGAGCGTGCTGGCCCCGTCGCCACGGGTGGCCCTCAGGCGCATGCCGAGGCGCTCCCGGGCCACCGGCGGGGTGGTCGAGCCCGGCGGCCGGTGCCCGCAGGGCGCGGGCGGGGGAGATCTCGGTGTGGTCCCACAGCGCCTCTCCCTGCTGCCAGAGATACTGAGAATCGCGGTAACCGCGCGTCAGGCACGCAAGGGGCCGGACTCTAGCATCCGGCCCGCAGCGGCGGGAACGCGGGGAGTAGCGACCCCCGGCCGCCGCTGGCCGGCGCGGAACCCGCGGCCGGCGTCAGGTGGCGGGCAGCAGGGTGGCCGTCGCGTGCGCGATCAGGCGGCCGTCCACGAGGAAGTCGGCGCTGCCGCTCGCCAGGCGGCGACCGAGCCGGTGCCGCGTGACGGTCACGTCGACGACCTGGCCGGGCCGGGCCACGCCGAGGAGGCTGACGGCGATGTTGACGGTGAGCAACGGGGTCGCCGGATCGGTCTGGCCCGCGAGGGCGTGGCCGATGCACACATCGGCGATCGTGCAGATCGCGCCTGCGTGCAGCAGCCCACGACCGTTGAGCTTCGGTTCGTCCACCGCGAACCGGAAGCGGTCCGGGTCCGTGCGATGGCGCCGGAGGTCGCCGAGCCGGTCGAGCAGCGGGGTCGGGCGCCGCCAGGGCTCGTACTCGCCGGACTCGCCGGACTCGCCGGACTCGCCGGACTCGCCGTCCTTGTCGTCCTTGTCGTCGCTGTCTTTTCCGTCCATGCCGGACTCGCCGTCCTCGCCGCCGGGCACGGTCACGTCGGTCCGCCCGCCGGTCATCGGCAGGCGGCGGCGCTGCCGGGCACGCCGGACCGGAACGGATCGACCAGCTCGCTGTGGGTGCTGGTCACGTCGAACCCGTCGCCGAAGCCGCCGACCCACGGGATGGTCAGGGCCGGGACGTGGTACTCGACGCGGAACGTCGCCCGGGCGCAGCGCGAGAAGCCGGTCTGGCCGCCGACGCCCTCGAGACCCGTGAGGCCGATCGTCGCCTGCGCCGGGTCGCGCCCGTGGGCGGCGAGGGCGGCGAGGCCGGCCCGGTTGGCCGCCGCCTCGGCGTCGGCGGACCCGTGGGTGCCGGCATCGGCCTCCACGTAGGTGCGGGTGGCCTGCCGGGCGGCCGCGTCGGTGGCCAGCTTGGCGTCGATCACCGCCCAGGCGTTGACCACCAGCAGGGCGCCGACCACGAACACGAGCAGCCCGAACGGGAGTGCCTCGATGCCGGCGACCTGGCCCCGGTCGTCGCTCCGCCGCTGGCGACCGGCGGCGGGCCGTGTGCCCGAGCCGTTGGCGCCGGAACCGTCGTGGCCGCCGGACCGCGGCGACGCCCCGCCGGACGCGACGGGAGGCGGCTCGCCGCCGGTCCCGGGTGCCGGGGTGATGCTCACGCGGCCGATGCGCCGCCCCTGGATGCGCTGGGCGGTCAGCCGCCAGCCCGCCAGCTCGACGGACTCGCCCTCGACCGGCACGTGGCCGACCTGGTCGTAGACCAGCCCCCCGATCGTGTCCCAGTCGCCCTCCGGCAACCGGGCCCGGAGGAGGTCGTTCACCTCGTCGAGCGCCACGCGGCCGTCGACGCGTATCCCGCCGCCGGGCAGCGGCTCGACGATGGGGTCGTCGACGTCGAACTCGTCGACGATCTCGCCGACCAGCTCCTCGATGATGTCCTCGAGCGTCACCAACCCGGCCGTCCCCCCGTACTCGTCCACGACGATCGCCATGTGGAACTTGTCGCGCTGCATCTCGCGCAGCAACTCCGGCACCCGCTTCGTCTCGGGCACGAACCGGGCCGTGCGCACGAACTCGGCGACGGCCACGTCCTCCTTGCCGTCGCGCTCGGCCGCCATGAGGTCCTTCGCGTAGGCGAGGCCCACGACGTCGTCGATGTCGACACCGCACACCGGGAGACGGCTGTAGCCGTTGAGCAGCACCACCTCCATGACGTCGGCCACCCGGAAACCCGACGACACGGTGACCATGTCGGGCCGCGGCACCATGACCTCCCGGACGATGGTGTCGCCGAACTCGATGATCGACTCGATGAGGGCGCGCTCGCCCTCCTCGATCACACCCTCCTCGACCCCCAGCTCGGCCACGGCCAGGAGCTCCTCCTCCGACGACACGTACGGGCCCTGCTTGAGCCCCGGGCCGGGCAGCACCAGGTTGGTGAGACCGATCAGGCCCCGCGTCGCCCCCCGCAGCGGCGGGAACAGCGCCAACGCCCGCACCGGTCGCGCCGCGGCCAGGGCGGCGCGTTCGGGGTTCAGCACCGCCCAGGTCTTCGGTGCGGTCTCCGCGAGGACGAACACGACCACGACGTCGAGCGCGGTGGCGACAACCATGCCGACGACGCCGAACAGGCGGTCGGCGACGATCCCGACGAGGGTGGCCTGCACGAGCTGGCAGGTGAGCAGGAGGAACAGGACGGTCGTGACGTGCTGCTCGGGCCGGCCGAGCAGCTCGACGAGGGCCTTCGCCCCGCGCCTACCCTCGTCCGCCAGCGTCTCGGCCCTGGAGCGCGGCACCCGCACCAGCGCCGTCTCGGCCGACGCCAGGAGGGCGGACAGCAGGAGGAGGGCGCCGATGGCGACGAGGATCCACACGTCGACGGGCGTCACCGTCACCGCAGTGAGGCTGCCCGCGGAGATGGCGCCCATCGATCGTCACCGCCGGTGGTGGTACTCGTCGAGTAGCGCCCGCTCGCGGGCCTGCATGGCGGCGGTCTCGGCCGGCTCGGCGTGGTCGTGCCCCAGCACGTGCAGCACGCCGTGCACCACGAGCAGGGCCACCTCGTCGTCGTAGCCACCGGTGTGCTCACGGGCCTGGCGGGCCGCCACGGCCGGGCACACGACCACGTCGCCGAGCAGCAGCGGCATGTCCCCGGGATCCGGGTCGTCCCGATCGGGACCGGCGGTGCCGGCGTCGGGCCAGCGACCCGCCACCACCGGGTCGTCGATGGGGAACGCCAGCACGTCCGTCGGCCCCTCGGCGTCCATGAACCGCTTGTTCAGCTCGGCGATCGCCGTCTCGTCCACGAACAGCAGCGACAGCTCGGCCGCGCCACGGACCCCTTCCGCGACGAGCACCTCGCGGGCGAGCGCCACCCAGCGGTCGACGTCGACCGGGGCGTCAGCCTGCTCGTCGGCGCCGAACACCTGGACCTCGCCTTCGGGGCCGTGCCGCAGGGGGCGGGGCGGTGGTCGCCGGATCTCCGCATCGTCGCCCGGTCGCGACGCGCCCGGTGGGGGCGCGTCCGGCGGGGGGTTCACGACGCCTCGCCGGGGGCCGACGCCGCCCGGGCCAGGTCGGCTCGCTCGTAGGCGTCGACGATGTCCTGCACGATGCGGTGCCGGACGACGTCCTTCGATCCGAGCCGCACGAAGGCCAGGCCGTCGATGTCGCCCAGCGTGCGCTCGAGGTGGGTCATGCCGCTGCGCCCGGTGGGCAGGTCGACCTGCGTCATGTCGGCGGTGACGACGGCCCGCGAGCCGAACCCGATGCGGGTGAGGAACATCTTCATCTGCTCGGGCGTGGTGTTCTGCGCCTCGTCGAGGATGATGAAGCTCTGGTTGAGGGTCCGGCCCCGCATGAACGCGAGCGGCGCCACCTCGACCGTGCCCCGCTCGAGCAGGCGCTGGGCGCCCTCGGGCTCGACCATGTCGTAGAGGGCGTCGTACAGCGGGCGGAGGTACGGGTCGATCTTCGCGGCGAGGTCGCCCGGCAGGAAGCCCAGCCGCTCGCCGGCCTCGACCGCGGGGCGGGTGAGGATGATGCGGTCGACCTGCTTGGCCTGCAGCGACTGCACGGCCATGGCCACGGCCAGCCACGACTTGCCGGTGCCGGCGGGTCCGATGCCGAAGGTGATGACGTTGTCGCGGATGGCGTCGACGTAGCGCTTCTGGCCGGCGGACTTGGGTCGGATGGTGCGGCCCCGGGCGGCCCGCAGGACCTCGGCCGTGAGCACCTCGGAGGGGCGCTCGTCGGCGCGGACCATGTCGATGGTGCGGACGACGCTGGCCGGTTCGAGCCGCTGGCCCCGCTCCAGCAGGAGCACCAGCTCCTCGAACAGGTGGCCGACCCGGTCGGCCTCGTCGCCCGTGATGGCGATCTCGTTGCCCCGCACGTGGATCTCGACCCCGCTGAACGCCGACTCGACCACACGCAGCAACTCGTCTCGCTGGCCCAGGAGGTCGGCCATGAGGTGGTTGCCGGGAACGGAGATCTTGACCTGGGTGGTGGCCACGAGGGGCCCAGCCTAGCGACCCTCGCGTCGGACACCGTGACCGCCCGCCGGCCGGATCGGCCGGAGGAACGGGTCGCGCCGGGGCCGGGCGGCGGCGGATCGTAGGCTCGCCGCCGTGGACCGACCCGCCCGTACCGCCCTGTTCCTCCCCCTCTTCGGCGAGCTGGCCGAGCCCGGCCTGGTGGCCGACCTGGCGGAGGAGGCGGAGGACGCCGGGTGGGACGGGCTGTTCGTGTGGGACCACATGCTCTACCGGCCGCCGGTGACCGACGTCGCCGACCCGTGGATCACGCTGGCGGCGGTGGCCCGGTCGACCTCCCGCCTCGTGATCGGGCCGATGGTGACGCCGGTCCCGCGGCGCCGGCCGGGCAAGCTGGCCCGGGAGACCGTCAGCCTCGACCGGCTGTCGGGGGGTCGGTCGGTGTTCGGGGCCGGGCTCGGCGGCGACCCGGGCCGCGAGCTCAGCGCGCTGGGGGAGGAGACCGACCCGGTGGCCCGGGGCCGGATGCTGGACGAGGGCCTCGACCTGCTGGTGCGGATGTGGTCGGGGGAGCAGGTCGAGCACCGGGGCGAGGCCTACGTGGCCGACGGCGTGCGCTTCCTGCCCCGGCCCCTGCAGCAGCCGCGCATCCCGGTGTGGCTCGCCTCCCGCTATCCCAACCGGTCGCCGTTGCGGCGCGCCGCCCGTTACGACGGCCTCTTCACGATCGACATGCAGGAGCCCGACCACCTGCGCGAGCTCATGGCGGTCGTCGCCGGGCACCGGGCCGCCGCGGGCGTCGAGGCGCCGTTCGAGTGGGTCGTGCAGGGGACGATCGGCGAGGCCCCCGGGCCGTGGGTGGCGGCCGGGGCGACGTGGTGGCTCGTGCGCTTCGAGCCGTCGGTGACGGCCGCCGAGGTGCGGGACGCGATCGGGCGGCGCCCCGACACCGGCCGGTCCCGGTAGCATCCCGGCTCCGTGGATTGGCACCGCTCCGACCCCGAAGCGCTCGCCACCGCTGCCCCGGACGTGCTGGGCGGCGACCTCTCCGCCCGGCTGGAGCGCTGGGCGGAGGAGGCCCGGGTCGACGAGGCCGCCCGCCTGCGGTCGCGGGAGGGCTGGCTGCGGCGCCAGGCCGAGGAGGAGAGCACGCTCGCTGGCGTGCTCGTCGACCTGCTGGAGGCGGCGGAGCCGGTGACGATCCACACGCGGGCGGGGCGCCGGCACGCCGGGGTGGTGCGGGCGGTCGGCGCGGACGTCGCGGTGCTCGGGCGGTCCGGCGGCGCGGTGGCGGTGGCGCTGCACGCGATCGCCTCGCTGCACACGGGCCCCGGGGCGGGCGCGGTGCTCGGCGACCGGGCGGCGGGGGGCGCACTGCGGCTGGCCGACATGCTGACCGGGCTGGTCGCAGCGCGCGAACGGGTGCTGGTGGTGACCCTCGACGGGGCGGCGGTGTCGGGCGTGGTGCGGTCGGTGGGCGGCGACGTGGTGGTGGTGCGCGGCACCGGCGCCCCGGCCGCCACCTGCTACATCCCGCTGGCTGCGATCGGCGAGGTGGTCCTCGACCATCCCCACCCGTGACGCATGACCACCACTGAACGTGGTGGGGTGGGGGAGGGACCCTCGCTAGGGTCGACGGTCATGCGTGCCCGCCGGCTGCTCGTGCCGGCCGCGGCCCTGGTGCTGGCGATCGGGGCCTGCGGCGACGGCCCCTCCGGCGCCGAGGGATCGGCGGCCGGGCGGGACGCGGCCGGGCAGGACGAGGCCGCTCCGGCGACGCCGGCGACGACCGCAGCACCGGTCCCCGCCACCACCCCGGCGACCGTGCCGGCGCCCGACCGCCCCGACTGGCTGGGCACCCGGGT
The DNA here is from genome assembly GCA_035693765.1 of Acidimicrobiales bacterium. Classification (GTDB taxonomy): domain Bacteria; phylum Actinomycetota; class Acidimicrobiia; order Acidimicrobiales; family VFJN01; genus ZC4RG19. The sequence goes on along the minus strand of DASSGC010000206.1, from coordinate 852 downwards.
GCTGCCCACCGGCCCCGACGGCACCGCGGCCGGCCAGCCCACGCCACCGGAGCTCGACCCCCGCCGCATCCCCACGGTCGACCTGCTCCCGCCGCCCGCGGACGGGGCCTTCCACGGGACGGTCGACGCCGTCCCGCCCGACGTCGTCGCCCGGTCGACCTGGCAGGCGGCGTGCCCCGTCGCGCTCGGCGACCTCCGCTACGTGACGGTGTCGTTCTGGGGGTACGACGACCGGCCGCACACCGGCGAGCTGCTGGTCGAGCAGGGGAGCGCCGAGGGCCTGACCCGGGTGTTCGAGCGCCTGTTCGCGGCGCGCTACCCGATCGAGGAGATGCGCATCACGAGCCCGGCCGAGCTGGATGCGCCGCCGACCGGCGACGGCAACAACACCTCGGCCTTCGTCTGCCGGCCGACCCGGGGCTCGACGACCTGGTCGCAACATGCCTACGGGCTGGCCGTCGACGTCAACCCGTTCGCCAACCCCTACGTCAAGGGCGACCGTGTGCTGCCGGAGCTGGCCACGTCGTACCAGGACCGGGCCAACCTGCGGCCCGGCATGATCGTGGCCGGCGACCAGGTCGTGGACGCGTTCGCCGACATCGGCTGGGAGTGGGGCGGCGCCTGGGGCAGCCCGATCGACACGATGCACTTCAGCCGGGACGACAGGTAGGCGCCCGGCCGGCGGGCGCCCGGTGGGTGGGCGCCCGCGAGGTGGGCGGCGGGTGGGCCGCTCCGGGTCACGACGCGAGCGGGTGGAGGGACCGGGACGCCTCCACGGCGTCGCGCCGCCGGACGACCAGGAGGTCGGCGGTGCGGAAGCTGGCGACGCGGATGCTCCACGAGTCGATGACG
>DASSGC010000205.1:0-7029 GCA_035693765.1 Acidimicrobiales bacterium | reverse complement strand
GACGTTGTCCGAGAGGATGACCGTGCCCTTGGACATCGCGTACAGCGGGGTGCCGGTGGGGGCGCCGACGTCGAGGCCGTCGTGCGTCTTGCCCCAGCGCCAGCCGAAGCCGGAGGTGCGCTGGCCGCTGCGGATCGCCTTCACCCACCGCTTCCCCTCGCGCTCGGCCTTGGCCCGGGCGGCTGCCGCCGCGGCGGCCTTGCGCTTCGCGGTGCGGGCGGCGCGCTGCTGCGCCTCGACCCGGCCCTGGAGGGCGGCGGCCTGCATGCCCGAGGCCTGGCGACGCTGCGCGATGTCCGTCGAGCTGGCCTCGTCGGAGGCCTGCTCGGTGCGGGCGATCGCCGTCTGCTGGCCGGAGAGGTCGAGGGTCAGGGGGGCCGACTCGGCCACCGTCGCTCCGGTCGCGGTCACCAGGAGCGCGGCCGCTGCAGCGGTGGGAAGCACGAAGCTCGAGCGCAACGCACGGGGCAGGCGCACACGCGTGCCGGAGGCGCGGTGACGCGCGGCGTGGTGGCGCCCCTGGTACCTCGGTGAACTCACAGGGAAGAAACCTCAAGGTGGGGAGGGGGGTCACCACCACCGTAGCGTAATCATTTCGTGACATTCCCATCGCGTGCGTCCCACCTCGCGCTGCCGGGTCGCCGTCGGCGGCGGCTCGCGGGCTCCGTGCCGGTCGTGGTCGGTCCATGCCGAGGTCGGACAGCGCCCGGACAGCGGCCCGGCTCACGATGGGTGCAGAGGCAAACCGCGAGCGGCGAAGGAGCACGACATGCGGCACCTGCACCTGGTCGTCGGCGGCATGGGCTGCCGACGCTGCGTCCGCGAGGTGACGGCACGGCTGCGTGACGTCGCCGGCGTCGAGAGGGTGGTCGCCGATGCCACCAGGAACCGCGTCGTCCTGAGTGGCTCGATGGAGGCCGACGACGTGATGCGTGCCTTGTCGGCCTCCACCTTCACAGCACGGTTCGTGACCGACGAGCCCGTCGCCGCGCCCCGCTCCTGACCGCGCCGGCGCCGCGTTCGGCAGCAACAGGGGTCGGACAGCACGTGGACAGTGCCACCGATGAACCTCCTCTGCACAGCCAACCGTCGGCTGTTCCTGACAAGAGAGGCCACCATGTCTTCCACCCCATCCTCTGCGGGGGGCCCGAGCAGCCGGCGCTGGCTGGCTCTGGGTCTCATCGCAGCCGCGCAGTTCATGGTCATCATGGACACGTCGATCATCGGGGTCGCCCTGCCGCAGATGCAGGCCGACCTCGGCTTCAGCCCCCAGGACCTCAGCTGGGTCTTCAACGCCTACGTCGTCGCCTTCGGCGGCCTGCTCCTGCTGGGCGGGCGACTGTCCGACCTGTTCGGCGCACGCCGCATCTTCAGCCTGGGCTGGGCGACCCTCGCGGCCGGATCCCTCGCCGCCGGCCTGGCCGACACCGTGGCGGTCGAGCTCGTCGGCCGGGCGGTGCAGGGGGCCGGCGCCGCCCTCATCGCCCCTGCCGCGCTCACGCTGCTCTTCACGATCTTCGGTGCCACCCCCCGGGAGCTCACCAAGGCACTCGCCCTCTACGGTGCCGCCGCACCGGCCGGTGGCACCGCGGGGGTCTTCCTCGGCGGCGTCCTGACCGAGTACGCGAGCTGGCCCTGGGTGTTCTTCATCAACCTGCCGCTCGCCGCGGTGGTCCTGGCGCTCGTGCCGGTCGCGATGCCCAAGGGCGTCGTGCGTCGGGGGTCGCTCGACCTCGCCGGAGCGGTCACCGTCACCGCTGGCCTGGCTGCCGTGGTGTATGCCGTGGTCCGCGCCCCGGAGGCGGGCTGGCTGTCGGTGTCGACGCTCGTCGTCGGGCTCGGCGGCCTGGCCCTGCTCGGAGTCTTCGTGTGGCTCCAGGCCCGGGTGGCCCACCCGCTCATGCGCCTGGGCATCTTCAGGGTCCCGAACCTGGCCGCGGCGAACGTCGCGCAGTTCATGCTCGGCGCCGCGTGGATCCCGATGTTCTTCTTCATCAACCTGTACCTGCAGCAGGTCCTCGGCCTGGGCGCCTTCGCCAGCGGAGCGGCGCTCCTGCCGCTCACCGTCACGATCATGATCGGCATGATCGCCGTCGCGCCGAGGCTCATCGGCCGCTACGGCCCCAAGACCATGACCGTGGCCGGTCTGGCGACACTGGGCGCGGGCCTGGTGTGGCTGTCCTTCATCCGACCGGACGGCAGCTTCGTCCGCGACGTGCTCCCGGCCACCCTGGTCACCGCGGCCGGTATGGCGATGGCCTTCATCCCCTCACTCGGCCTGGCCCTGTCCTCGGCCGCCCCCGAGGAAGGCGGCCTGGCGGCGGGCATCGTCAACACCAGCTACCAGGTCGGCTCGGCCCTCGGGCTCGCCGCCATGACGGTCGTCGCCACGGCCTGCGGGGCCGACCGGGCCGCGGACGCGGTCGGCCTGACCGACGGCTTCTCCGCCGGGCTCGTCGGCGCCGCCGGCATCGCGGTCGTGGGAGCGGTCCTGGCTGCCCTGTGGCTCAGGTCGCCGAAGACCGCGTCCGCCGAGACCACCGTCGACTCCGCCCCCGTCGCCGCGGGCTGACCCACCCAGCATCGCCGATCGTCCGTCGGCGACCGTCGCCGGCGCCCGCCGGCACCACCACCCATCCGAGAGGAACAGCACCATGACCCACGAGACCTACACCGTCGTCGGGATGACGTGCGACCACTGCGCACGCTCCGTCACCCAGGAGGTCAGCGCCGTCGACGGCGTCACCGACGTCCAGGTCGACCTGGCCACCGGCCTGGTCAACGTGACCACCGCTCAGCCGGTACCCGTCGCCGCCGTGCAGGCAGCCGTCGAGGAAGCCGGCTACACCCTGGCCTCGTGAGCGCTGGGCCCCGGCGGATGACGCTGCCTCCGCCGGGGCCCGGATCACGACCCGCGAACACGCCCCCTGCCCGCCGGGCAGGGGGCGCTCGCACGCCGCAGCCCTGACTGCGGGCCGGCGCCGCCCGAACACCGCTCGGACAGGGGCCGGACAGGGCGAGCCCACAGCCTTGGCGGAACCAGTCCACCCCCGCACCCAGGAGCCGGCATGAGCACCACCGCCACCACCGCCGCGACGTCCACCACGCCCGACGCGACGCAGACCAGCACGCTGCAGATCGGCGGCATGACCTGCGCGTCCTGCGTCACCCGCATCGAGAAGTCCCTGAACAAGCTCGACGGGGTGACCGACGCCCGAGTCAACCTGGCCACCGAGATCGCCTCGATCACCTACCTGCCCAGCATCGTCGCCCTCGACGAGCTCGCCCAGGCCGTCACCAAGGCCGGCTACACGGCCACGCCTCGGCGCGCGGCCGACACACCGACGGCATCCGACACCCCGTCGGCCCCGGACACCCCCGGAGCCGACGAACGGGACCGTGAGCTGGCCCGGATGAAGCGCAAGTGGCAGGTGGCCCTGACGACCGGACTCGGCCTGATGGCGCTGATGTACGTGCCCCTCTACATCGACACCATGGACTGGCTGATGCCGGCCATCTTCGTCGTGGCGACGGTCGTGCAGTTCTGGGCCGGCAGCGGCATCTACGCCTCGGCCTGGGCCGCCGCGAAGCACCACACCACCAACATGACGACGCTGGTCGCGCTCGGCACCGGCGTCGCGTACGGGTACAGCACCTTCGTGACCCTGTGGCCGGGCCTCGCCGAGATGTGGGGCCTGCCGATCCACGTCTACTACGAGACCTCACTGATCATCATCGCCCTCGTGCTCGCCGGCAAGTGGATGGAGGCCCGCGCCAAGAAGCGCACCGCCGCGGCCGTCACGGCACTCGTCGGCCTGGCGCCCAAGTCCGCGCTGGTCATCCGCGACGGCATCGAGACCGAGGTCCCCGTCGACCAGGTCGTCGTCGGCGACATCGTGCGCATCCGCCCCGGCGAGAAGATCCCGGTGGACGGCGTCGTCACCAGCGGCACGACCACCGTCGACGAGAGCATGCTGACCGGCGAGAGCCTGCCCGTGGACAAGGTGCCGGGCGACACCCTCATCGGCGCCACCCTCAACACGACCGGGTCGGTGCAGATCCGGGTCAGCGCCGTCGGCGACGACACCGCCCTGGCCCAGATCATCCGGCTGGTCGAGGACGCGCAGGGCTCCAAGGTGCCGATGCAGCGCCTCGCCGACAGGGTCTCCTCCGTCTTCGTGCCGGCAGTCATCGTCACCGCCGCGCTGACCGCCCTGGCCTGGGGCTTCTTCGGGCCCGGCACCGAGAACCTCACGATGGCCATCACCACGACCATCGCCGTCCTCATCATCGCCTGCCCCTGCGCCCTCGGGCTCGCGACCCCGACAGCGGTCATGGTCGGCACGGGCCGGGCGGCGGAGCTCGGCTTCCTGATCTCCAACGGCGAGGCACTCGAGCAGGCTCGCCGCCTCACCGCCGTGGTCCTGGACAAGACCGGCACCATCACCCAGGGCAAACCCGCACTCACCGCCGTCACGACCGTGGGCGGGTGGGACGAGCGCGAGGTGCTTGCCCTGGTGGCCGCTGCCGAGACGGGCAGCGAGCACCCCGTGGGCCAGGCGATCGTCACCCACGCCCGCGAGGCCGGCGTCCCCCTGCCGACGCTGGACACCTTCGAGGCCGTCCCGGGCCACGGGCTCGACGCGAGCGTCGCCGGCCGCCGGGTGCGGATCGGCAACCGGGCCATGATGGACCGCGCCGGCGTGGACGCCTCCACCCTGGTCCCGACCGCCGATGCCGCCGCTGGTCGTGGCGAGACTCCCATGTACGTCGCCGTCGAGGACGAGCTCGCCGCCCTGGTCACCGTGGCCGACACCGTCAAGCCCGAGTCCGCCGAGGCCGTCGCACAGCTGCAGGCCCTGGGGCTCGAGGTCTGGATGATCACCGGCGACAACGCGGCCACCGCCCAAGCCGTCGCGGCCGGCGTGGGCATCACCCACGTGCTCGCCGAGGTGCTCCCTGCGGACAAGGCCGCCAAGGTCAGTGAGCTGCAGCGGCAGGGCCACGTCGTGGCCATGTCCGGTGACGGCATCAACGACGCGGCCGCGCTGGCCCAGGCCGACCTCGGCATCGCCATCGGCACCGGCGCCGACGTCGCCATCGCCGCCTCCGACATCACCCTCATCGGGGGCGACCTGCGCGGCATCGTCTCGGCCATCGCCCTGTCCCGGCGCACGGTCAGCACGATGAAGCAGGGCCTGGCCTGGGCCTTCGGCTACAACGTGCTGCTGATCCCCGTCGCCGCCGGCGCCCTCTACGCCTGGGACGGGCTGCTCCTCGACCCCGTCCTCGCGTCCGCGGCCATGGTCATGAGCTCGATCAGCGTGCTGAGCAGCGCCCTGCGCCTGCGTCGATTCCGCCGGCCCGGGTCGGTGCAGGAGATCCTGCACCCGCCGGTGCGCGAGAAGGTCGGACAGTACGCCTACCTCGTCGGCATCGGGGTCGTGGCCCTGGCCATCGGCGCGGCCCTGACCGCCGTCAGCCGGATGGACTTCGCCGAGCGGGGGATGAACGGCACCCTCGCCTGGACCCAGTCCGCGGGCATGCCGATGCGTCCCTCCATGAGCGTGATGATGACCGCCGAGGTGCCCCCGGTCGAGGCCGAGGAGGCCGGCGTCAGCACCACGCTCCAGGTGCCCGACACCACCCGCCCGGGCGTGCCCACGCGTGTCACGGTCACCGTGGTCGACACCGAGACCGGCGAGCCGGTCGAGGACCTGACGCGTGGGCACGAAGCCTGGATGCACCTGATCGCGACCCGCACCGACCTCGGGACGTTCAGCCACGTCCACCCCGAGCCCACCGGGCGCCCGGGCGAGCTGGCCGTCGACCTGACCTTTCCCACCGCCGGTGAGTACGTCGTGAACACCGAGGTGCGCCGCCGGGGCGAGATGGCCGACATCCACCAGCGCCAGGTGCTCACGGTCACCGGCGACGTGCCGCAGGTGGTCGACCTCGTCGCCGGTCCGCGAACCGTGGTCGTCGACGGGGTGGCCGTCGAGCTCGTCGGTGACGCCGAGGTCGGTGCGCCCAGCGACCTGCACTTCGCCTTCAGCGACGCCCGCACCGGCGCCCCGGTCGACGACCTGCAGCCCTTCCTCGCCGCCGCCGGTCACGTCGTCGTCATGCGCGAGGACGGGCAGACGTTCGCCCACGAGCACGCCGAGGTCACCGACGACCGCGGACGCCCCGTGTTCGCCATCCCCGGAGAGACGTTCGGCCCCGAGCTCGGCCTCCACGCCGAGTTCGACGCACCGGGCACCTACCAGCTGTGGGGCCAGTTCCGTCGCGCCGACGGCCACGTCCTCACCGTGCCCTTCACGGTCGACGCCCGCTGACCCCGGCACCGTCCGGCCCACGCCACGGCGCGGGCCGGACGGTCGGGCCGAGCCACCAACCCACAACCCCACCCACCACCCACCACCCACCCCAGGAGAAGACACCCCCATGAGCACCACCCACGACGCCGTCGACATCGGAGCCGGCGAGGAGCGGCAGATCGACCATCGGCGCTCACGCAGGCGAAGGCAGGCCCCGGTCATGGGTGACACCGAGGGGGTGCGGCTCTCGGACAGCCCTCTGGTCAGGCTCGTCGGCGGGTGGCGCGGCGCGTTCGACGGCGCCCTGCCCCCCGTGGTCTTCGTCGCGGTCAACGCGGCAGCGGGCCTGCGGGCCGAGCCCGGCCTGGCCCTGCGCTGGGCGGTCGCATCGGCCGCGGCCGTCGCCCTGGCCCTCGTGACCGTGCGCCTGGTACGTCGCGAGACCCTCAAGCAGGCCGTTCGCGGTCTGGTGGGCCTGACCGTCGCGGCCGTGTTCGCGTCCTTGTCCGGGGAGGCGCGCGACTTCTTCCGGCCCGGGATCTACGTCGACGCGGCATACGCGGTGCTCTTCGCGGGGTCGGCCGTGGTCGGGCGTCCACTGGTGGGCCTCGTCCATGCCGCCCTCTACCGGACCGGTGCCCGGTGGCGTCAGGAACCCCGGCTCCGCCGGGTCTTCGTCGCCGCGAGCTGGGGCTGGTCGCTGGTCTAC
>DASSGC010000204.1:0-13589 GCA_035693765.1 Acidimicrobiales bacterium | reverse complement strand
GATCGCGGGCGGCACCGCCCCCAGGTCGGTCGGGTTCAGCGGGAGCGACCCCTGCACCCGTTGCAGCAGGTACAGCGCGACGACCGAGACGGCGCTGAACGCCACCACCGAGCGGGCGTACACCGCCCAGCGCTGCTCCTGGCCGGGGTCGACGCCGACCGCCCGGTACACGAGCCGCTCGACCGGCGCGCACACCCGGTCGCCGGGGGCGCGCCCGCCGCCGTACACCCGCGCCAGGTAGGCGCCGAGCAGCGGCGTCGTCACGCCGATCAGCGCCACCAGGACCGCGAACTGGAGCCACGCGGCCGTGCCCATCACAACCGTTCGGGGAACAGCAGCGCGACCGCCAGGTAGGCGGCCACGGCCACCGCGAGCACGAGGCCGACGACGTTGTCGGCGCTCACGCGGTCACCTCGGTCGCACCGGCGTCCGGCTCGCCGGGCGCGGGCTCGGCGGTCACCTCCGGGCCCACGATCGCGGCGCAGCCCCGCACGTAGGCGACGGCCACCACGAAGAAGCCCCCGGTCAGGAGTAGGAACAGGACGTCACGCATCTGCGGCCTCCGGGAGCCATGCGTGCAGCCAGTGGTACGGATCGAGCACGATCGGCCGGCCGGCCCGGCATCCGATCGTCCCGGCGGCGGTCAGGAGCCGGCCGGGCTCGACGCCGTCGATCCGGCGGCGCCCGAGGAACGCGAGGCAGATGCCACCCGTGCCGTCGTGGATGGTGACCTCCAGGACGGGACCGCCCACCCAGGTGGCGAGGGCCACCTGGACGACGAGCCCGCGCAGCACGGCCTGCGAGCGCGGCGGCGCGTCGACGATGCAGTGGGTCGGCGGCGGCGCCACGAACCGGTCCGGCTCGCGGGCGGCGGCGTCTCCCATCGCCGGGGCCGGGAGGGGCGAGGTGCGACGCTGCGACGGTGGCGGCGTCACGGGCATGACGCCGGTCTAGGAGCCCCCCGACGGGCTCCGGTGCCTCTTAGCGCACCATTAGCGCGCCCGGGGTGGTCGTTAACGGTGCCGCGCGGGCGTCTCCCGGGGGCGCGGCGAGACCCTCCGCGCTCCTGCGGTCAGGCGAGAGCCCGACCGGGCGCGACACATGCCGACGATCCCGCCGCCCGGCGAGACCGGCGGCGGTGAGCGCCGATCAGCGCTCGCGCTTCTCCTTGACCTTCGCGGCCTTACCGATGCGGTCGCGCAGGTAGTAGAGCTTGGCCCGGCGCACGTCGCCGCGGCTCACGCGCTCGATCTTGGCGATGGTCGGCGCGTGGAGGGGAAAGGTGCGCTCGACGCCGACGCCGTAGCTCACCTTGCGGACCTTGAAGGTCTCGCGGATGCCGGAGCCCGAGCGCCCGATGACGACACCCTGGAAGACCTGGACGCGCTCCTTCTGTCCCTCGACCACGCGCACGTGGACCTTGAGGGTGTCCCCCGGGGCGAAGTCGGGGATGTCGCTACGCAGGCTTGTCTGATCGACGAGATCGGTGGGGTTCATCGCGCGTTGCTCCAGCGCAGGCGAGGTAAGGGCGGACGGAAGATGGTATCCGGACGCCCCGCCGGACACAAAGGCGGTGGTGGCGCCCCCGGCGGCCGCCCGGTCAGCGCGCGGGCCCGCCCTCCGGCGTGTCCAGGCCGAACTCGGCCAGCAGCCGGCGATCGGCCTCGCCGAGGCCGCCCCGCGCCGCGATCAGGTCGGGCCGGCGGTCGAGCGTGCGGCGCAGCGACTGGGCCCGCCGCCACCGCGCCACCCGGCCGTGGTCACCGCTGCGCAGCACCGCCGGCACCTCCCAGCCGCGGAACACGGCGGGCCGGGTGTAGTGGGGGTACTCCAGCAGCCCGTCGCTGAACGACTCGTCCTCGGCCGACGAGTCGTTGCCCATCACGCCCGGCACCAGCCGGCCGACCGCCTCGAGCGTCACCATCGCGGCCACCTCGCCCCCCGCCAGCACGACGTCGCCCACCGACAGCTCGCCGTCGCACAGGTGCTCCCGGACGCGCTCGTCGACCCCCTCGTAGCGCCCGCACAGCAGGCTGAACCCGTCGAGGGCGGCGAGCTCGCGGGCGACGGCCTGGTCGAGGCGCCGGCCGGCCGGGCCGAGGTAGAGCAGCGGCCGCGGCGGATCGACCGCCTCGACCGCGGCGAACACCGGCTCCGGCATGAGCACCATCCCCGCGCCGCCGCCGAACGGCGCGTCGTCGACCGACCGGTGCGGGTCCGTCGCGCACGAGCGCAGGTCGTGCACGCGGATGTCGAGCACGCCGGCGGCACGGGCCCGGCCGAGCAGGCTCTCGCCGGCGAAGTCCTCGACCATGGGCGGGAAGATCGTGAAGACGTCGATGCGCATCGTGGCCCCTGCCACCGGGCCTCAGAGGTCGAACAGACCCTCGGGTGGGTCGACCGTCACCACGGTCGGCGTGTGGTCGACGACGAACACCACCGGCACCAGGGCACCGCTGTCGAGCTCCAGCAGGTCGGACGCCGGGTTGGCGACGACCGACACGCAGGTGCCGACGGCGACGCCCGCCGTCGTGACGACCTTGGCCCCGACCAGGTCGTGGACCCACAGCTCGCCGGGGTCGTCGATGGCGGGGGCGCGCAGGACCCGGCCCCGCAGCGCCTCGGCCGCCTCGCGGCTCGTGTGACCCGCGAAGGACACGATCCAGCGGTCCTGGTGGCGGCGTGCCGCCACCACGGTGAGGTCGCCCTTGTCGGTCGCCAGCACGGTGCCCGGTGCGAGCCGCTCCTCGCGGTCGGTGCCGAGCAGCACGACCACCTCGCCCCGCAGGCCGTGCGGCCGCGTGATCCGTCCGACCTCGAGCAGCGACGGCGCGGTGCCCTCGCCCGGGGCGGTCACGGGCGGGTCAATCCTCGAACTCGACCTCGACGTCACTGCCGTCACGGACGGCGGCCGCCCGCACGACCGTGCGGATCGCCTGGGCCACGCGGCCCCGGCGACCGATGACCCGGCCCATGTCGGTGGGACCGACCCGCACGGTGAACCGCGGCATCGCGCGGCCCTCGGACAGGTCGATGCGGATGGCGTCGCGGTCCTCGACCAGCGAGCCGACGAGGTGCTCGAGCACCGCCCGGGCGGTCGGCACCTCGACCGACGCGGTGTCGGTCACGCGTCGTCCTTGGTGGTCTCGGCGGCCGGCTTGGCCGGGGCCACGGCCGCCGCGGCGACGGCGCCCGGCCGGGTCGACGGTGCGCCGCTGTAGGACTCCCAGGCGCCCGAGATCTCGAGGAGCTTGCGCACCGAGTCGGTCGGCTGGGCACCCTTGCGGAGCCACGCGACGGCCTTGTCGTTGTCGATGCGGATGGCGGACGGGTCGGGGCGGGGGTCGTAGACGCCCACGATCTCGATGAAGCGCCCGTTGCGGGGCGACCGGGCGTCGGCCGCGACCACGCGGTAGGTCGGCTGCTTCTTCTTGCCCATCCGCATGAGGCGGAGCTTGACGGCCACTCGGTCTTCCTTCGTGTTGCAGGTCGGCGCCCGGACTCTCAGAGCGACCAGCAAGGCTAGCGGGCCGGGCGGGTAGGGGGACAATGCGTGCGCGCCGCCCACGCGGGGCGGGCGTGTCAGCCGCCCAGGCCGGGAAGTGTGAACGGCTGCTTGGGCGTGGTGCGCCCGCCGCCCGGCGGCGTCACCCGGCCGCCGCCGCCCTTGCGCCCGCCCTTGCGGCCCTTCTTGCCGCGCGCCGCCTTGGTGCCCGACAGGCCGGGCATGCGCTTCATCAGCTTCTGCATCTCGCGGAACTGCTTGATGAGCTGGCTGACGTCGGAGGTCTGGGTGCCGCTGCCGTTGGCGATGCGGAGCCGGCGCGATCCGTCGATGATCGTGGGGTCGACCCGCTCGTCGCGGGTCATCGACCGGATCATGGCCTCGACCCGGTTGACCTGGCCCTCGTCGATCTCGGCGTTGCGCATCTCCTTGGGCATGCCCGGCATCATCCCCATCAGGTTCTGCAGGGGACCCATCTTGCGGACCTGCTGGAGCTGGTCGAGGAAGTCGTCGAGCGTGAACTTGCCCTCGAGCAGCTTGGCGGCGGCCTCCTCGGCCTCCTGCTTCTCGTAGACCTGCTCGGCCTTCTCGATGAGGGTGAGCACGTCGCCCATGCCGAGGATGCGGCTGGCCAGGCGGTCGGGGTGGAAGAGGTCTAAGTCCTCGACCTTCTCGCCGGTGGACGCGAAGGCGATGGGCTTGCCCACCACCTCCTTCACCGACAGGGCGGCGCCACCCCGGGCGTCGCCGTCGAGCTTGGTGAGGATGACGCCGTCGAGCGCCAGGGCGGCGTCGAACGACTCGGCCACCGTGACGGCGTCCTGGCCGGTCATCGCGTCGACGACGAGGAACGTGTAGTCGGGGGCGGTCGCCTGCGAGATGCGCCGGACCTGGTCCATCATCTCGGCGTCGACGGCCAGGCGCCCGGCGGTGTCGACGATGCAGACGTCGCGGCCGAGCCGGCGGGCCTCGGCCACGCCGGCCCGGGCGGTCTCGACGGGGTCGCCGGGCTGGCTGAACACGGGCACCCCGACCCGCTCGCCCATGGTGCGGAGCTGCTCGACGGCGGCGGGCCGCTGGAGGTCGGCGCCGACCAGCAGGGGGTTGCGGCCCTGCTGGCGGAACCAGCGGGCCAGCTTGGCGGCGTTGGTCGTCTTGCCCGAGCCCTGGAGGCCGGCCATCAGCACGACGGTGGGCGGCCGGGACGCGTACTGGATGCGGATCGACTCGCCGCCGAGCGCCTCGACCAGCGCCTCGTTGACCAGCTTGATGACCTGTTGCGCCGGGTTGAGGGCCTCGTGGACCCGCGCGCCCACGGCCCGCTCGCGGATGCGGTCGACCATCGAGCGGACGACGGCGAAGTTGACATCGGCCTCGAGGAGGGCGAGGCGGATCTCCCGCAGCACCTCTTCCACGTCCGACTCGCGCAGCGTTCCCTTGCTGCGCAGCCGGGCGAAGATGCCCTCGAACCGTTCGGACAGCGACTCGAACATGAGTCGTCGAGCTTACCGGGCCACCGCGGTGGTCGGCCGATCGAGGTCGGGACGACGGCGGCGACCGGGTGGCCGTCGCCGGCCTCGCATCAGGCGTCGGCCTCGCCGTTGCCCAACGGCCCCACGACCAGGTGGCTGTCGACCTCGGCGACACCGGGCACGGCCGCGGCCGCCCGCTCGATGTCGGCCTTGCCGGTCTCGTGCGGCGCCTCGCCCGTGAGGATCGCCCGGCCGGCGACGACGTCGACGGCCGGCTGGGGCAGGTGCCACGTGCGGGGCGAGTGCGAGAGCTCGTAGCGGACCCGGTCGGCCACGGCCTCGTCGCTGGCCGGCGCGTTGCGGGACTCCCACTGGCGGCGCAGGCGGTCGCGCAGCTCCTGGCCCGACGTGGGCGCCACCAGCAGCCCGATGCCGACGCCCAGCCCGAACGCCAGCACCCGCGACAGGCCGATGAACCGGCCGGCCCGCCACGTCGACGCCACCGACAGCCGGCCGGCCCGGTAGCCGCTCTTCACGCCCAGCTTCCCCACCCCGTAGGTCAGCCGCACGGGGAACAACACGGTCCGGATCACCTTGACACCTCCTGTCATGCGAAGAGCGCCTCGACGAACTCGTCGGGGTCGAACTCCACCAGATCGTCGACCGACTCGCCCAGGCCCACCAGCTTGATGGGGATGCCCAGGGTGGCCTCGATGGCCAGCGCGATGCCGCCCTTGGCCGAGCCGTCGAGCTTGGTCAGCACCACGCCGGTCACCTCGACGGCGTCGGTGAACTGCTGGGCCTGCGCCAACCCGTTCTGTCCGGTGGTGGCGTCGAGCACGAGCAGCACCTCCGTCACATTCCCCGGATCACGGTCGGCCACACGGCGGACCTTGCGCAGCTCCTCCATGAGGTTGGTCTTGGTGTGGAGGCGGCCGGCGGTGTCGGCCAGCACCAGGTCGTAGCCACGCGCCGCCGCCCGCTCGACCGCGTCGAACACCACGGCGGAGGGGTCGCCCCCCTCGTTGCCCCGCACGATGTCGCTGCCCGTGCGCTCGGCCCACATGCCGAGCTGCTCGGCGGCCGCGGCGCGGAAGGTGTCGCCCGCCGCCATGACGACCCGGCGCCCCTCGGCCTGCTGCAGGCGGGCGATCTTGCCGATGGTGGTCGTCTTGCCGACGCCGTTGACGCCGACGAACAGCCACACGTCGGGCCCCCCACCCACCTGCCGCAGGCTGCGGTCGGCCGGGGCGAGCAGGACTTTGAGCTGGGACTTCAACCGCTCCAGGAGCAGCTCGGGGTCGGTGATCGCCTCGTCCTTGGCCGCCGTCCGCAGCTCGTCGAGGATCCGGCCCGTGGCGGCGACCCCGACGTCGGCCCGTATGAGGGCCTCCTCGAGCTCGTCCCACGTCTCGGCGTCGACCTTGCGCGAGCGGATCGACCCCAGGTAGCCACCGATCGTGCTGCGCGCCTTGGTCAGGCGGTCCCGGAGGCGGGGCCGGACCCGCTCCGCGGGCGCGAGCGCCTCCTCGACCTCCGCCACCAGGCCCTCGTCCACCGCCTCCCCGACCTCCGGGACGGGGGCGGGCGGGGCCGCCGCCGGGGCGGCCGGCGGCGGTTCGAGGTCGGTGCGGCGACCGGGGCGGAGGGCGACGAAGGCGACGCCGGCCACGACCAGGACGGCCAGCACGGCGAGCAGGATCACGATGTCCATGGCGAACCCGGAGCCTACCGGGCCCCCGCCGCGGGCCCCGCGCCGCGGGGGACCTCCCCCATCCACCCGTGCGGTCGGTCGCCGTATCGTCTCCCCATGGCCCCCACCCGCCCCACGACCGACGACGCGACCCTGCTGGAACAGGCGCTGTTCGAGGTCCGCAAGGTCATCGTCGGCCAGGAGCGCCTCGTCGAGCGGCTCCTGGTCGCGCTGCTCGCACAAGGCCACGTCCTGCTGGAGGGGCCGCCCGGGGTGGCCAAGACCCTGGCCGCCGAGACGCTGGCCACGGTGGTCGGCGGCACGTTCGCCCGGGTGCAGTTCACCCCCGACCTGCTGCCCGCCGACATCACCGGCACCCGCATCTACCGGACCTCGACCGAGGCGTTCGACGTGGAGCTCGGGCCGGTGTTCGTCAACCTGCTCCTGGCGGACGAGATCAACCGGGCGCCCGCCAAGGTCCAGTCCGCGCTGCTCGAGGTCATGTCCGAGCGCCAGGTGTCCATCGGCGGCACCACCTACCCGGTGCCGGCGCCGTTCCTGGTCGTCGCCACCCAGAACCCCGCGGAGTCCGAGGGTGTCTACCCGCTGCCCGAGGCCCAGCGCGACCGCTTCCTGATGAAGGTGGCGGTGGGCCACCCCTCGGCGGCCGACGAGCTGGAGATCGTGCGGCGCATGGGGGTCGAGCCCCCGGTGCCGGAGGAGCGGCTGAGCCTCGTCGACCTCATCCGCCTGCAGGACACGGCCCGGGCGGCCGTGTACGTCGACCACGGCGTGCAGCAGTACGCCGTCGACCTGGTGACCGCGACGCGCGACCCGGCCCGCTACGGGCTGGGCGACGTCGCGCCGTACCTGGCGGGCGGCGTGTCGCCGCGGGCCACGCTGGGCCTCATCGCCGCGGCCCGGGCCCTGGCCCTGCTGCGCCGGCGGTCGTACGCGCTTCCCCAGGACGTGTTCGACGTCGCCCCCGACGTGCTGACCCACCGGGTGCTCGTCTCGTACGAGGCGATCGCGCAGGGCATCGAAGCCGACCAGATCATCGGCCGCCTGCTGGCGACCATCCCCGCCCCGCGCCTCACCCCGACGCAGGACAGCAGCGCCCGGCCGGTCCCCCCGGCACCCGGCGGGGGCGGCGACGGCGACGGCGACGACGGTCCCCGCCTGGTGTGGTCGGCGTGAGCACCGGCGCCCTTCCCCCGGCCGGCTCGTCGGCCGAGGTGGTCCGCCGGTTCGAGCTCACCCTCAGCCGGCGCATCGACGGCCTGCTGCTCGGCAACCACCTGGGCCGGGTGCCGGGTCTCGGCAGCGAGGCCGGCGAGTCACGCCGCTACATGCCCGGCGACGACCCACGCCGCATCGACTGGAACGTGACGGCCCGGACCCGCGAGCCCCACGTGCGGGACGCGGTGGCCGACCGCGAGGTCGAGACCTGGCTGGTGGTCGACCTGTCGGCCTCGACCGACTTCGGCACCGCGCGCTGCACCAAGCGCGACCTGGTGGTGACCGCCGCAGGTGCCCTGGCCCTGCTCACCACGCGCACCGGCGACAGGGTGGGGGCCCACGTCCTCACCAGCCGCGACGTCGTCACGCTGCCGGCCCGGTCGGGCCCGATGCACGCCCGTGCCATCCTCCACCGGCTGCTCGTGAGCCCGCGGGCCGACGGCCGCGGCGCCGATCTCGCCGCGGCGCTCGAGAAGCTGGCCCGGCCGGGCGGGCGCCGGGGGGGCGCCGTGGTCGTCTCCGACTTCCCGGCGGCCGACGGTTGGGCGCTCCCGCTGCGCCGGGTCGCCGCCCGGCACGAGACCCTCGCGATCGAGGTGCTCGACCCCCGCGAGCTGGCCCTGCCCGACGTCGGCCGGCTGGTGGTGGTCGACCCGGAGACCGGCGTCGAGCGCGAGGTCGACACGCACGACGCGGGTCTCCGCCAGCGCTACGCGGCGCTGGCGCGCGCCCGGCGGGGGGCCACGGCCGCGGCGATGCGGGCCTCGGCCATCGACCATGCGGTGCTCCGCACCGACCGGGACGCCACCGCCGACATCGTCGGCTGGCTGGCCCAACGGCCCCGGCGCGTCGCCCACCTGCGCCGGCAGCGCGTCGCCGCCGGCCGCGGCAGCGGGGCCTGGGCATGAGGTTCCTCGTCGAGTGGCGGCTGTGGCTGCTCCTGGGCGTCGGCGCCATGGCCGGCGTGTGGGTCGCGGTGGCCCTCCAGCGGCGCACGCACGTGCTGCGGCTGACGACCGTCGAGATGCTCGACGTCGTGGCGCCCCGCCAGCCGGGCTGGCGCCGTCACGTTCCCGCCGTCCTGTTCCTGCTGGCGCTGACCGCGCTCATCGTCGGGTTCGCCCGCCCCGTGCGGGCCACCCGCATCGGCGAGGAGCGGGCGACGGTGATCCTCGCCATCGACACGTCGCTGTCGATGGAGGCCGACGACGTCGACCCCAACCGCCTGGCCGTGGCCGAGGAGGCGGCCCGGGCGTTCGTCGACGACCTGCCGCCCGACCTCAACGTGGGCCTGGTCACCTTCAACGGCTCGACCACGGTGGCCGTGGCGCCGTCGGCGGACCGCGACGCGCTCGACGCCGCGCTGTCCGACCTGGAGCTGGGCGAGGGCACCGCCATCGGCGACGCCGTCTTCACCTCGCTGGAGGCCGTCGCCTCCGCCCCGGCGGGCGAGGACGGCGAGCCGGCACCGGGCCGCATCGTGGTCATGTCCGACGGCGAGACGACGGTGGGCCGCCTCAACGGCGATGCCGCCGCGGCGGCGGCCGAGGCGGGGGTGCCGGTCGACACCATCGCCTTCGGCACGCCAGAGGGGGTGATCGAGGACGACCTCGGGGTGGAGACGCCGGTGCCGGTGGCGCCCGAGCCCCTGGCCGAGATCGCAGCCACGACCGGCGGCCGCGCCTTCGAGGCCGGGTCGCTCGACGAGTTGAGCACGGTGTACGACGACATCGGGCGGGTGGTCGGCTTCGAGACGGCGGACCGGGACATCAGCGGGTGGTTCGTCGGCGCCGGCATCCTGCTGATGGCGGTGGCGGGGGCCCTGTCGCTGGCCTGGTCGCAGCGCCTGCCTTGACGCACCCGGAGGGTGGGGCCGGCGCTCGCCCGGCGATGGGCCGGAGGAGCACGACGGGGTCATCGAGGTGCTTGCCGGCCCTGCTGGAGCGCGGGAGCCGCGAGCGGGCCGTTGCCGCGACCGGCTCCATCGACTATCTTCAATATTGATGAGTGTCGATCGTGCCTCCGCCGAGGTGTGGGCGAGCTGGTTCCGGTGTCTGGGGGACGCGTCGCGGCTGCTGATCCTCAACCGCCTGGCCGTGGCGCGGCGACCGATGAGCGTGGGCGAGATCGTCGAGGCCGTCGACGTGGGCCAACCGACGGTGTCCCATCACCTCAAGATCCTCACCGAGGTCGGGTTCGTGCTGGTGGAGCAGCAGGCGAACGTCCGCCTGTACCGGGTCAACGAGCACTGCCTCGACGTGTTCCCGTCGGCCGCCGAGGTCGCGATGGGCCGGCTCCCCCGCTACGGCCCGGTGCCCACCGAATGCCGCGCTCCGTGGCAGCAGGTCGACGGGCCGGACGGCACGGCGCACGACACGGTGGACGACGGCAGGTCGGCAAGCGAACCAGAAGCAGGCGAGCGAGAAGGGGCGACGACGTGAGCGACGACGCATTGGTGGAGACCCTCCGGAAGCACTACGGGGAGGCGGCCCGGCGGGCGGCGCAGGAGGCGACCGCCGGCGGCGAGGCCGAGCCCGCAGCGGCCGGTGCGGCGTCCTGCAGCCCCGCGGTCGCCGCCTGCTGCGGCTCGTCGGTCGAGGCCCCGTCCGCGGTGTTCGGCAGCGGCGTGTACGGGCCGGACGAGCTCGACGGCCTGCCGGCCGGGGCGGTGGCGGGCAGCATCGGCTGCGCCAACCCCGTCGCCCTGGCCCGGCTGGAGGAGGGCGAGGTGGTGCTCGACCTCGGCTCCGGCGGCGGCATCGACGTGCTGCTCTCGGCCCGGCGGGTCGGCCCCACCGGCAGGGCCTACGGCCTGGACATGACCGCGGAGATGCTGGAGCTGGCCCGCGCCAACCAGGCCCGGGCGGGGGTCGCCAACGCAGAGTTCCTGGAGGGCCGCATCGAGGCCGTCCCCCTGCCCGACGCCAGCGTCGACGTGGTGGTGTCGAACTGCGTCATCAACCTCTCGGCCGACAAGCGGGCGGTGTTCGCCGAGGCCTTCCGGGTCCTGCGCCCGGGCGGACGCCTGGCGGTCGCCGACGTCGTCGCCGACACTGAGCCCGACGAGGCGCTCCGGGCCGACGTGACCGCGTGGGCGTCGTGCATCGCGGGGGCGGTCACCCGGGCCGGATACGCCGCGGGACTCGCAGACGCGGGCTTCGTCGACGTCGAGATCACCGACAGCCACGCCGTCGAGGAGGGGTTCTGGTCGGTGTTCGTCCGGGCCCGCAAGCCCTGACGGGCCCCGCATCACCCGAACCGGGTCGGCAAGCTCGCGCCGGGCGCGACGTTCCCGACCCGGTTCGTGCGGGCGGTGCGGCCGCAGCCGTCAGGCCCCGGCGGCGACCTTCTCGCTGACCACCTTGGACGAACCGCCGGACTGCATCGTCACCCCGTAGAGGCAGTCGGCCGCCTCCATCGTGCGCTTCTGGTGGCTGACGATGATGAGCTGGGCCTCGCGGCGGAACTCCGCCACGAGGTCGAGGAACCGGTGCAGGTTCACGTCGTCGAGAGCGGCCTCGACCTCGTCCATCACGTAGAACGGCGAGGGACGGCTGCGGAACACCGCGAACAGGTACGCCAGGGCGGTCAGCGACCGCTCGCCGCCGGACAGCAGCGACAGCTTCTTCACGTTCTTGCCCGACGGCTTGGCCTCGATCTCGATGCCCGTGTTGAGCAGGTCGTCGGGCGCGGTGAGCCGCAGCCGGCCCTGGCCGCCGGGGAACAGGGTGGCGAAGAGCTGCTCGAAGTTCTCGCTCACGTCGGCGAAGGCGGCGGCGAACACCCGCACGATCTCGTCGTCGATCGCCCGGATCACCTTGTTCAGCTCGCGCCGGCTGGCCTTCACGTCGTCGAGCTGCGTCGTCAGGAACTCGTGCCGCTCCGACAGCGCCTCGAACTCCTCCAGCGCCAGCGGGTTGATCGGCCCCATGACCCGCAGCTCGCGCTCCAGCTCCCGCACCCGGACCGTGGGCGTCATCCCCTCGGCCAGCGCGGGCTGGGGGGCCGCCACGGCGGCCTCGGGCTCGACGTCGAGCTGGGTGCGGCACATCTCGATGGCCTGTTCCAGCCGCAGCCGCACCTCGGCCTCGTCGAGCTGGATGCGTTGCGCCCGCTCCCGCTTCTCGGCGAGGGACCGCTCGGCCTGCGACCGCTCGCGCCGTTGGGCGTCGAGCCTGGCCGACAGCGTCCGCTGCGCCTCGGTCTCCCGCCGGCGCCGGGCGGTCATCTCGGCGAGGCGCTCCTCCAGCGTCTCCAGGCGGGCGGTCACGAACGCGGCCAGCCGGTCGAGGGCCCGCTCGGTGGCGTCGAGCTCCACGCGCCGCTCCTCGGCCTCGCGCCGGGCGGCGACCGAGCCGGCGAGGCGTTCCTCCACCTCGACCAGCCGGCGTTGGAGGAAGGTGTTGCGGTCCGCCAGGGCGGTGCGACGCTTGTCGAGATCGGTGCGGCGGCGGCCGGCGGCGGCGGCCTGCTCGTCGAGGCGGTGCCGGGCCTCGGCCATGGCCCGGGCCCGCTGGCGGAGCGCCGACTCCTCGGCCTCGAGCTGCGGCAGCTCGGCCGCCAGCGTGGCGGCCCGCTCCCGGTCGCGGGCCAGGCGGTCGGCGGCGTCGCCCTGCTGCTCGACCACGAGGTCGAGCTCTGCGATCGTGTCGTCGCGGTCGCGGCTCACCCGGTCACGGGTGGCCACGGCGGCCGACAGGGCCCGCTGGTGCTGGTCGAGCCGCCGGGCGGCCGCCGCCTCGGCTCCCCGGGCCTCGTCGAGCGCGGCGCGGGCGGCCCGGTGGCCGGCGAGGGCTTCGTCGGCCGCGGCCGTGGCGGCGTCGGCGCGTTCCCTCGCCTCGTCGCGCGCTGCGCCGGTGGCACCGGTGGTGGCGGTCGAGACGCGCCAGCCGCCGGCGCCGAAGCGCCCGCCGGTGTGGGTCACGACCACGGCGTCGGGGTGGGCGAGGGCGGCGTCGACGGCCTCGGTCCAGTCGCCGGGCACCGCCACGGCCGCGCCCAGCAGGCCGTCCAGCAGCGGCCCCACCTCGGGACGCCGGGGACGCACGTGGTCCAGCACCGGGGCGCCGATCGGCGGCGGGGTCCGCCGTGTGGGCACGGCGCCGAGGGCCAGCACGGCACCGGGGACGTCGCCCTCGGCCAGCACCTGGAGGGCGCGACGACCCGCGTCGACCGACTCGACCACGACGGCGGCGAGCGCCTCGCCACAGGCGGCCTCCGCCGCGGCCTCCCAGCCGGGGTCGATGTCGACCAGGTCGAGGAGCGTGCCGACCACGCCGGGCACGGTCGCCAGGCGCTGGGCGCCCGCCCGCGACCGGGCCTCGTCGAGCGCCTGCGCCAGCGCCTCGGCCCGGGCGGTCCAGGTGTGCCGCTCGGCCTGCGCGGCGTCGTGCCGCCGCTCGGCGTCCTGGGCGGCGACCTCGGCCGCCTCGCGGGCCACGCGCGTGGCCGCCACCGCGGCGGCGAGCACGTCCTCGTCCTCCGCCCCGTCGACCTGGGCGTCGGCCTCGGCGCCCTCGCGGTCGAGCCGTTCGAGCTTGGCCCGCAGGTTGGCCAGCCGGTTCGCCGCCCGCTGGGCGTCGGCGTCGGCCCGGTCGAGCACCTTGCGCAGGGTCCCCAGCTCGCCCCGCACCTCGGCCGCCCGGCCCGACGGCGCGGGCACGCCCTCGCCCCACTCGGC
>DASSGC010000203.1:0-14925 GCA_035693765.1 Acidimicrobiales bacterium | reverse complement strand
GTAGCGCGGGGCCCGGGGCGGCTCGGCGAGGCCCGGGGCGAGCGTGGCACCGGCTCGCGGATGACCGTGTGGCGCAGGCCGCCTGTCACCTCGTTGAGCAGGTTGACCAGCACGGTGAGCAGCACGTTGTTGATCGTGCCGGCGATGACCAGGATGCCGCCGCCGACGGCCGCCGCCTTGAAGAGGATGCCGTCGTCGATGGCGAAGCCACCGACGAGCACCTCGCCGTCGCCGCAGTCCTCGTCCTCCTCGAACTCGGTCCCCTTGGGCAACTCGGCCTTCGCCGTGCAGGTGCCGTAGGCACCCATGCGGGTCACGAAGGCCTCGACCTGATCGACCGTGCCCACACGCCGCCCGGCGTTGTACAGCAGGGTGCCCGCCACCAGCACGATGAGGAAGATGCACAGGTAGAACAGCACCGAGAGCTTCAGCACCGACCACGGATCGATCGACCACAACCGCTGGTTGACCCGCAGCCCCCGGCGGGACGCCCGGGCGGCCCGGGCCGACGCGTGGCGCCCGCGCCCCCGGCGGCCGGTCGCCGGCGGGACGAGCACCGGCGGTGGTGGCGGCTCGGACTGCGACGGGGCCGGGGCCGGCACCGTGACGCCTCCCGGCACCGGCACGTTCGGCCCTGGCGCCGTCCTCGGGGGCTCGACCGGACCGGCGGGCGGTGGGGTCGTGACCGGCGCAGCGGCCCGCCCGGGTGCCGTGACGTCCGGGGCCGGGCCGGGCGCTGGTGGCACGGCCCTGGTCGCCTGGCCGTTGCCGCCGGCACCACCTGCACCGGTGCGTGCGCTCGTCACGGCGTCTCCGTTCGCGTCGGGGCGGCCCGCGTCCCCCGCCGCCGAGGCGTCTGCCTTGATTCCGGAGGTCGTGGGAGAGGCGGCCTCGGCCTCGTCGGACGAGCCCTGGCCGGTCGTGGTTCCGGACGCGTCTGCCGGCATTGTGACAAGTCTACGGCACCACGTCCGCAGACCCCATGGCACGGCACCGATCGCGCCCCCGAGCGAGAGGGCGGCCGCGGTGCCTCAGCGACCCGCGACCGGGGCGGGTACCGGGCCCGGGAAGGCCTGGGCCCGGGCGTCGGCCTCCGCGTCCCCGACGGCGACCCGTACCGTGACCTCGGACCCGGCCCGCTCGAAGCGCACCAGCCGGCCGCCGTTGGCGCTCGCCACCTCCGCCGCCGCAGCCTCGCCCTCGGCCGCCCCGGCCAGCGCGGCCGCGTCGGCGGCCGTCCGTGCCTGGGCCCGGTCGACGAGCGCCCGGCCCACCGGAACCAGCGCGACCAGCGCGACGACCACCACCGCGACCATGGCGGCGGCGAGCGGCAGGGCTTGCCCCCCGTCGCCGCGCCCGGCACCACCCGCATGACGGCAACGCGCCATCGGAACCACCTCCCGCGCCGGGACACCGGCGCGCTCGTCATCTGTCGTGGGAGGGGAAGTGGAGCCCGCCGTGGCGGGGATGCGGAGAAGGAGCGTCGCTCAGTCGTCGGCCGTCAGGACCGGCGCCACCGCCGCGACCGCCTGACCGGCGTCGAGGTTCATCACCCGCACACCCGTGGCGTCCCGTCCCTGGGACGAGACGCTGCGGACCGGGGTGCGGATGAGCGTGCCCGACGACGAGATGACGAAGATCTCGTCCTCGATGCCGACCATGAACGCCGCGACCACGAAGCCCTTCTTGGCCGTGAGCTTGATGCCCCGCACACCCTGGCCGCCACGGCCCTGGGTGTTGAACCTGTCGAGCTGGGTGCGCTTGCCGTAGCCGGCGTCGGTGACCACCAGCAGCGCCACGTCGTCACGGGCCACGTCGCACGACACGACCTCGTCGCCCGACCGCAGCTTCATGCCCCGGACCCCTGCGGCCGCCCGGCCCATCGCCCGGACGTCGTCCTCCGAGAAGCGGATCGTCATGCCCGACCGGGCCATCATGAAGATGTCGTCGCCCCCGTTGGTGGGGATGACCTTCACCAGCTCGTCCTGGCCCCGCAGGTTGATGGCGATGAGACCGCTGCGCAGCGACGAGTCGTACTCGTTGAACTTCGTCTTCTTCACCTGGCCCTCGCGGGTGGCGAAGAACAGGAAGCGGTGCGTCTCGTAGTCGCGGGTGTCGATGATCGCCTGGATGCGCTCGTCGGGCTGCAGCGGCAGCAGGTTGACGATGGCCGTGCCCCGGGCCGTGCGGTCCTTGCGCGGGATCTCGTGGGCCTTGAGCCGGTACACGCGCCCGCGGTTGGAGAAGAACAGCAGGTACGCGTGGGCCGTCGTCGTGAGGATGTGGGTGACGTAGTCGTCGTCGCGCAGGTTGGCGCCGGCGACACCCCGACCACCACGACCCTGCGCCCGGAAGGTGTCGGCCGGCACGGTCTTGACGTAGCCCCGCTGCGACATCGTGACGACGAGCTCCTCGTCGTCGATGAGGTCCTCGATGTCGATGTCGCCGATGTCGTAGGTGATCTCGGAGCGGCGCCCGTCGGCGAAGCGCTCCCTGACCGCAGCCAGCTCCTCCTTGATGACGGCGAACAGCCGCGCCTCGTCGGCGAGGATGGCCTCGAGATCGGCGATGGTCTCGCGCAGGCCCTCCAGCTCGGTCTCGAGGTCGATCCGGGCCAGCCGGGTGAGCTGACCGAGCCGCATGTCGAGGATGTGCTCGGCCTGGTCGAGCGAGAACTCGAACGGCTCGGCCATGAGGCCGGTGCGGGCCGCGGCCCGGTCCTCGGACGCCCGGATGAGGGCGATCACCTCGTCGATGACGTTGATGGCCTTGAGCAGGCCCTCGACGAGGTGGGCACGCTTGCGGGCCTTCTCCAGGCGGAACTGGCTGCGCCGCCGGATGACGTCGATCTGGTGGTCGATGTACGCCTGCAGCATCTGCACGAGGTTGAGCGTGCGGGGCACGCCGTCGACCAGGGCCACGGTGTTGACGGCGAAGTTGGTCTGCAGCGGGGTGTGCTTGTAGAGGTTGTTGAGGATGACCAGCGCCGGCGCATCCTTCTTGAGCTCGATCACCAGGCGCGTGTTCCCGCCGGCCGACTCGTCGTTGACGTCGGCGATGCCCTCGATCTGGCGGGACTCGACCAGGTCCTTGATCTTGCTGGCCGTCGCCGAGATCGACGCCTGGTACGGCATCTCGGTCACGACGATGCGGTCGCGCTGGCGACCCGTGCCCTCCACGATCTCGGTGCGGGCCCGCACGCGGATCGACCCCTTCCCGGTGCGGTAGGCATCGATGATGCCGGCGCGGCCCATGATGAGGCCGCCCGTCGGGAAGTCCGGCCCCTTGACGAACCGCATGAGGTCGTCGGGGGTGGCGTCGGGGTTGTCGATCAGGTGCACGACGGCGTCGATGGCCTCACCCAGGTTGTGCGGCGGGATGTTGGTCGCCATGCCCACGGCGATGCCCTGGCTGCCGTTGACGAGGAGGTTGGGGAACCGGGCCGGGAGCACCGCCGGCTCCTGGAACTCGCCCGAGTAGTTGTCGTTGAAGTCGACGGTGTCCTCGTCGATGTCCTGCAGCATCACCATGGCCAGCGGGTCGAGCCGGCACTCGGTGTAGCGGCTGGCGGCGGGGCCGAAGTCGGGCGAGCCGAAGTTGCCGTGCCCGTCGACCAGCGGGTGGCGCAGTGAGAAGTCCTGGGCCATGCGCACGAGGGCGTCGTAGATGGCGCCCTCGCCGTGGGGGTGGTACTTGCCCATCACGTCACCGCTGACGCGGGCGCACTTCATGTAGCTGCGGTCCGGCCGGGCGCCGATGTCGAGCATGCCCCAGAGGATGCGGCGGTGGACGGGCTTGAGCCCGTCGCGCACGTCGGGCAGCGCCCGCGCGGTGATGACCGACATGGCGTAGTCGAGGAAGGAGCGCTCCATCTCCTCCTGGATCTCGATGGGCTCGATCGCCAGGCGGCCGCGTTGCTCGCCGTTGCCGTTCTCTTCGGGCGCGGTCCCGTCGGTGGGGGGTGTGGTGTCGTCAGCCATGGGGGATCAGATGTCGATGAAGCGGACGTCTTTGGCGTTGGTCTGGATGAAGTGCTTGCGCATCTCGACGTCCTCGCCCATGAGGATCGACAGCACCTCGTCGGCCAGCGCGGCCTGCTCGACGTTGACCTGGAGCAGCGTGCGGGTCGCGGGGTCCATGGTCGTGACCCTGAGCTCCTCGTGGTCCATCTCGCCCAGGCCCTTGAGACGGGCGAAGTCCTTGCGGTGGTTGGGCCGCTCGGCGAGGAAGGCGGCCTTGGCCGCGTCGTCCTTGAGGTACACCTTCTCCTTGCCCACCTCGGTCGAGTACAGGGGCGGCTCGCAGATGTAGACGTGGCCCTGCTCGACCAGCGACTTCATCTGCCGGAAGAAGAACGTGAGGAGCAGCGTGCGGATGTGCGCCCCGTCGACGTCGGCGTCGGTGAGGATGCAGACCTTGTCGTAGCGCCGCTTGTCGAGGTCGAACTCGTCGCCCAGCCCGGCGCCGATGGCCGAGATCAGCGTCTGGATCTCGTTGTTCTTCAGCATCTTGTCGATGCGGGCCCGCTCGACGTTGAGGATCTTGCCCCGGATGGGCAGGATCGCCTGCGTCGCCGGGTCGCGGGCCTGCACGGCGGAGCCGCCGGCCGAGTCGCCCTCGACGATGAACAGCTCGCGCTCGTCTCGGTTCTTCGACGAGCAGTCCTTGAGCTTGTCCGGCATGCCGGCGCCGTCGAGCAGCGTCTTGTTGCGGACGACGTCACGGGCCTTCTTGGCCGCGGCCCGGGCCTGGGAGGCGGCGATGCCCTTGCGGACGATCTTGTTGGCCTCGGTGGGGTTCTCCTCCAGCCAGTCGCCCAGCTTCTCGTTCGTGGCCCGCTGCACCAGCGTCTTCATGGCGGTGTTGCCGAGCTTGGCCTTGGTCTGGCCCTCGAACTGCGGGTCGCGCAGCCGCACCGAGATGATCGCCGTGATGCCCTCGCGGATGTCCTCACCCGCCAGGTTGGGGTCCTTCTCCTTGAGCTGGTTCTTGGCCCGGGCGTACTTGTTGACCGCCGTGGTGAGCGCCGCCTTGAACCCCTCGACGTGGGTGCCGCCCTCGATCGTGTTGATGCCGTTGGCGAAGCTGTGGATGCCGTCGGTGTTGTAGCCGGTGTTCCACTGGAACGCGACCTCCACCTCGGACGTGTCGTCCTCGTCGGCGTAGTAGCCGACCCGGGCGAACAGGCTCTCCTTCGTCTTGTTGACGTGCTTGACGAAGTCGACGATGCCGCCGGCGTACTTGAAGATGACCGGCGTCGGGTCGTGGCCCGGACGCTCGTCCTTGAACCGGATCTCCAGACCCTTGTTGAGGAACGCCATCATCTGCAGGCGCTCGACGATGGTGCGGGCCGAGAACTCGACGGTCTCGAAGACCGTGTCGTCGGGCCAGAACGTGACCGTCGTGCCGTGGCGAGGACCGGAGCGCCCGTTGCGGGGCGCGTCGCCGACGACCTTGAGCTTGCCCTGCGGCGTGCCCCCGTCGGCGAACACCATCTCGTAGCGCTTGCCGTTCCGGTCGACCTCGACGACGACCCTGCGGGACAGCGCGTTGACGACCGAGACGCCCACGCCGTGCAGGCCACCCGACACCTTGTAGCCGTCACCGCCGAACTTGCCGCCGCCATGCAGCTTGGTGAGCGCGATCTCCACGCCCGAGATCTTGTGGACGGGATGGATGTCGGTGGGGATGCCGCCGCCGTTGTCGACCACCCGGCACCCGCCGTCGGCCAGCAGCACGATGTCGATGCGGTCGCAGCGGCCGGCCATGGCCTCGTCGACGGAGTTGTCGACGACCTCCCACACACAGTGGTGAAGGCCCGACGGACCCGTCGAGCCGATGTACATGCCGGGGCGCTTCCGGACCGGTTCCAGGCCCTCGAGGACCTGCATGTCCTTCGCCCCGTACGAGGTGCTTCCTTGCGCCAAGGCGCGCCTTTCCGTCAGGTCGATTCCCAAGGGCGGACGACCGGCGCTGCGTCAGCCTTTTGCCTGGTCAGAACCGCCGATAACAACGTGGACAGTCTACCAGGCAAGTGTGACGAACCCGACGATGCCGGCCCGTGCTCACGGCCGACCGGGTGCCCGCCGTGGCGGCCGCGGCCCGCGCCGGCGGCCGTCGACCCGCACCTCGACCCTCGCGATGGTGCGCTCCCCGGACAGCTCGGCCAGGCGGGCCACGAGCTGGGGCTCGAGGAACCGCACGTGCGTGGTCAGGGCCGGGTCGTCGCACGCCACGACCAGGGTCTCGCCGTCGATCGCCACGGGGCGGGTGCGCGCCGCCATCGCGTCGCCCACCACCTCGCCCCACCGATCGAACACCACCTCGACCCCGGCGCGGGTCGTCCGGCCCAGGCGGCCGAGCACCCGGTCGATCGTGTCGCCCACCCGCACGGGAGCGGGTGCGACGCCGGGGAGGGGCCGCCATGCCATGCCCGACAGTCAACCACGTCGCCCCGCCCACCACGGCGCAGCCCGCCGGCGACGGCGTGGGACGTGCACGACCCCGGCGCCCGCGCCTGCGCCGTCGACACCGGCGGCCGGACGACCGTGGTCGCGCCGCGGGCGGGCTCGGCACCGCCCGTGCGTGACCCGTAGGCCCGGCGGCGAGGCGGAGGCGCTGGCGGGCGGCGCGCGGATCGCGTCGACGCCGGCGCGCGGGCTGCCGGGCCGAGACAGCCGCGGGCCGTACGGGTCAGCCCCGGGCCGAGACAGCCGTCGGGCCGGTGACGTCAGCGCCGGATCTCGCCGCCGACCAGCCGGAGCACGACGTCCGGATGGGCGTCGGCGGGCAGCGTGCTCGCGGTGGTGAGCAGGGTCTGGCCGGTCGGCAGGTTGGCCAGCAACGCGGCGCTGCGGTCGGGGTCGAGCTCGCTGAAGACGTCGTCGAGCAGCAGCACGGGCGCGGTCCCCGAATCGGCCGTCACCACGTCGTGCGCCGCCAGCCGCAGCGCCAGCGCCAGGGTGCGCTGCTCGCCCTGGCTCGCCTGCGTCCGCGCCGGGGCGCCGCCGATCGACAGCGCGAGGTCGTCGCGGTGGGGCCCCACCGTCGACACCCCCCGCCGGACGTCGTCACGGCGGGCCGCGGTCAGCGACCCGGCCAGCGCGGCGGTCAGCACGGCCCGGCGGCCCTCCGCCCCCGGGGAACCGGCGGCGCCGTCCACGGACCCGGGCTCGGGCCCGGGCTCGGGCGGCGCTGCACCGGCGGCAGCAGGCCGCGCCGCCCACGCCGCGTCGTAGGCGGCCTGCACCAGGGCCGGCCGGCGCGCCAGGGCGTCGTAGGTGGCCGCCAGCACCGGGCGCATCCGGTCGAGCAGGTCGAGCCGGGCCGCAGCGAGCGCACCGCCCGCCTCGGCCAGCTTGGCGTCCCACACGTCGAGCGTGAACGCCGACGACTCGTCCAACCGCCCGCCCGCCTGCTTCAGCAGGGCGTTGCGCTGGCGCAGCACCTTGTCGACCGCACCCCGCAGGGCGTCGTTGCGGGGGTGGAGGCTCACCAGCGCGTCGTCCAGGAACCGCCGGCGCTCACCGGGACCGTCCTTCACGATGGCGAGGTCGTCGGGCGTGAAGACCGACACGCGCAGCGAGCCCAGCAGGTCACGGGCACGGCGCAGCGGCTGGCGGTTGACCAGCACGCGGTTGCGGCCGTTGAGCTGGATCTGCGCCTCGATCAGCAGCTCGCGGCCCTCGCGCTCGGCCAGCGCCCGCACCACGGCGAACGGCGCGCCCCGGCGCACGAGCGCCTCGGTGGGCGCCCCCCGGAACGACGACAGGGTCGCCAGCCAGGCCAGCGCCTCCAGCAGGTTGGTCTTGCCCTCGCCGTTGGCCCCCACCAGCGCGGTGAGACCGGGCGACAGGTCGAGCTGTGCCGAGGTGTAGCTGCGGAAGTCGGTCAGCCAGAGGGTGCGGACCTGCACGCGGCGGACGCGCCGATCAGCTCACCCGCACGGGCATGAGCAGGTACAGGAACTCCGGGTGCTCCGGGCTGCGCACCAGCGCCGGCTTCAGCGAGTCGACCGACTCGATCAACACCTCGTCGCCCGACAGCACCTCGATGCCCTGCAGCAGGTAGTCGGGGTTGAACGCCACGGTCAGCTCGCTGCCCTCGTACTTGGCGTCGAGCGACTCGTGGGCCTGGCCCACGTCCTGGGTGACCGCCACCAGGTCGAGCCCGTCGTTCGACATCGCCAGGCGCACCGGGGTCGCCTCCCGCGCCAGCAGCTTCACCCGGCGCACGCCCTCGAGCAGCGCCTCGCGGCTGACCGTCAGCCGGTTGGGGTGCGCCGACGGGATCAGCCCCCGGTAGTTGGGGAAGTCGCCCTCGATGAGCATGGTGGTCAGCCGGACGTCGCCGGCCTCGAAGCTGGCGTCCCGCTCGCCCAGGCGCAGGGTCAGCTCCCCCACGCCCGACAGCACCTTGGTCAGGTCGTTCAGCGCCCGCGACGGCACCAGCACCGACTGCCCCTCGGCGAGCACGCTCTGACCGGGCAGGTCGCGCACCGCCAGCCGGTAGGAGTCGGTGGCCACCAGCCGCAGCCCCTCCCCCTCGGCGGTGACGAGCACGCCGGTGAGGATCGGGCGGGCGTCGTCGCTCGACGCGGCCGGCACCACCTGGCGGAGCGCGGCGGCCAGCTCGGCGGCGTCGAGCGTCACGCCCTCGCCGGTGGGCTCGGCCAGGCGGGGGAACTCGTCGACCGGGAACACGCGCAGCGTGAACTCCGAGCGGCCCGCCGTGATCCGGGCCTGCTCGCCGTCCACCTCGACTTCGACCGCGCCCGGGGGCAGCGACCGCGCGATCTCGGACACCAGCCGCGAGGGCAGCACGGCGACCCCGTCGACGCTGCCGCTCACGCCCTCACGGATGTCGACGGCGATGGTCAGCTCGAGGTCGTGGCCGGTGATCGTGAGGGTGTCGCCGGCCAGCTCGGTCTTCAGACCGGCCAGGACGGGAAGAGCACCGCCACGGCTGGCCGTGGCCCGTCCCGCCGTGCCGAGGGCCTCGACGAGGACGTCTCGCTCGCATCGGAACTTCACGCCGTCGCTCACTTTCTCTGCCGGGGAAGGTGATGAATCAGAACCAGTAGAGGTAGTAGGGGCTGTGGATTGTGGACGAACCGTCGTCGTCCCAGGTCAGCGCCCTTGCGGTTGGGCCCGCTTTGTCCCCAGGCTCCCACAGCCGGACCACCCCGCGCGGGATGTGGTTGGGGACGGGTGGCCCGCCGTCCCCCGCGCCGCTGTGCCGGTCCACAGCCTGTCCCCAGGGTCGTCCACGGCCCTGGCTGGGCCGCCCGCGGCCCGCGGTCGCACCGGCACTCAGTCACCCTGGCGCACGGCCTTCATCAGCCGGGTGACCTGGTCGTAGATCTGCCGGTCCTTGGACATGAGCGCGCCGATCTTTTCCACAGCGTGGATGACGGTGGTGTGATCGCGGCCGCCGAACTCCCGGGCGATGTTCGGGTACGAGAGCTCCGTGAGCTCGCGCATGACGTACATGGCGATCTGGCGGGCGGTCACGAGTGGGCGCTGGCGGTGCTTGCTCTGCAGTTCCTCGACGGTGAACCCGAACTGGGCCGCGGCCTCCGCGAGGATGAGCTGCGGGGTGATGGGCCGGGGCTGGTTCTCGCTCAGCAGGTCCGCGAGCACCTGGGTGGCCCGGTCGACCGTGATGGGCTCGTGCGTGAGGCTCGCGAACGCGGACACGCGGATGAGCGCGCCCTCCAGCACCCGGATGTTGTCCTTGATGTTGGTGGCGATGAACTCCAGCACCTCGGGCGGGATGCGGGCGGTCTCCAGCTCCGCCTTCTTGCGCAGGATGGCGAGGCGGGTCTCGAGCTCCGGCGGCTGGATGTCGGTCAGGAGGCCCTGCTGGAACCGGCTGCGCAGCCGGTCCTCGAAGCCGATCTGGTCGGGCGCCCGGTCGGACGACAGCACGATCTGGCGGTTGGTCTGGTGCAGGTGGTTGAAGGTGTGGAAGAACTCCTCCAGCGTCTCCTGCTTGCCCTGGAAGAACTGCACGTCGTCGACCAGCAGCACGTCGACGTCGCGGTAGCGGCGCTTGAAGGCGTCGCGGCTGTCGGAGTGCATCGAGTCGATGAACTCGTTGAGGAACGTCTCCGAGGTCACGTACCGCACCCGGTACGCCCGGTAGTTGTCGTTGACGTAGCTGGCGATGGCCTGGAGCAGGTGCGTCTTGCCCAGGCCCGCGTCGCCGTAGATGAACAGGGGGTTCCATCGCCGGGCCGGCATCTCCGCCACCGACTGGGCGGCGGCGTGGGCGAACCGGTTCGACCCGCCGATGACGAAGTTCTCGAACGTGTAGCGGGGGTTGAGCTCGATGTCGCCGGCGGGCGGCGGGAGGTCGTCCCCGGCGGGCGCCCGGCCGATCGCCCCGGGGCGCGTGAGCCGCTCGTGCACCACGGGCGGCGGGGCGGTCGGGGTGGGCACCGTCCACAACGAGGGCGGCTCGGGCGGCTCGATGCGCAGCAGCAGTTGGACGTGGTCCGCGCCGGCCTCGGCCAGGGCGTCGCGCACGAGGCCCAGGTAGCGGCCCTCGATCCGCTCCTTGGCGAGCGCGCTCGGCACGCCCAGGGTGAGCGTCTTGCCGTCGTAGTCGCCGGCCCGGACGCCCTCGAAGGCGGTGTGCCACACGGGGTCGGAGACCTGGGCCCGCAGGAGCGCTGCGCACATGGTCCACAAACGGTGCGCATCGCTCATCACGTCTGACCGTCCTCCCTGTGTCGCGCAGGTCATCCACAGCACCATCCACACTTGTGGATGACCGCACAAGCAGTTGCCGCCAGATTGCCGGCGGGTGTCGGGAGCCGCCGGGCGCCGGTCGGCCGTGCCTCCCCGGCTCTGGCACCCCAGCCCGGGGGTCGGGGTCGACGCAACGTAGCACCGCGGCTGCGCCCGCAACCAGAGGTCGTCCACAGGGTGGGGACACCCGCCTGGGGGCGCATGTGGATGACCACCACCATCGCCGACCGCGCGCTGTCGGCGCGGCACCCTCCGCGTTCGTGGCCTCGGGCCCTGGCTGGCGCTGCGAGGCATCCGGGCTCTAGCGTTGTCCCGGCACCGACGCGGGTGCTCCAGCGCCGCGCGTCGTCGAGTTGGTTTCATCCCGCCGCTGGCCCCGCGACGAGCGACGAGGCCCGGTGGCCGAGGAGGCACACGTGAAGCGTACGTATCAGCCCAACACCCGGAGACGAGCGAAGCGGCACGGCTTCCGTCACCGCATGCGCACCCGCGCCGGGCGAGCCATCATTCGCACCCGGCGCCACAAGGGACGCGAGCGTCTCTCCGCTTGATCGGCCGGTTCGGCGACCGTGCGACGTTCGACTCGCTCCGGAGCGACGGGCGGCGGGCGCGGCGCGGCCCGATGACGGTCACGTACCTCGCCGGTGGGGACCACGCCCGGGTCGCGTACGCGATCGGGCGCAAGGTCGGTCCCGCGGTGGTCCGCAACCGGCTGCGTCGCCGCCTCCGGGCCGCGGTGCGCGAGGTCGACCGTGCCGGCGGCCTCGCGCCCGGTGCGTACCTGATCTCCCTGCGGCCCGACGCGGCACACGCCTCCTACGGGCAGCTCCGTCGCGACCTCGGCGAGCTGTGCGCCACGCTGACGGGCCGGGTGCCGGGATGACCCCGGTGGCCCGCGTCCTGCACCGTTGCGTGAGGATCTACCAGAGGGTGACAGCCGGTCGCCCCTCTCCATGCCGGTATGTCCCGTCGTGCTCGAACTACGCCCTCGACGCTCTCGAGGCGCACGGCGCGGTGCGCGGCAGCGCGCTGGCCGTCCGCCGCTTGTTCCGATGCCACCCCTGGGGTGGCCACGGGTGGGATCCCGTTCCTGAAGGAAAGCACCACTGATGTTAGATCCGGTCTTCGAGCTGATCTCGAACACCCTCAACCTCTTCTACACACTGGTCCCGGACTACGCCTTCGCCATCGCCGCGCTCACGTGCGTGGTGATGCTCATCACGACCCCGCTGACCCTCAAGGGCACCCGGTCGATGATCGAGATGCAGCGCCTCCAGCCGCAGATCCGGCGGCTGCAGGCGCAGTACAAGGACGACCGCCAGAAGCTCAACGAAGAGATGATGCGGTTCTACAAGGAGCACGAGATCAACCCGGTGGGTGGATGCCTGCCGCTGCTGATCCAGGCCCCGGTGTTCTCGATCCTCTTCTACGTGGTGCGGGGCCTGACCAACGATGCCAAGTTCGTCGGTGTCCAGCAGGTGCTGCAGGACTACGTGCCCAACACGGTCGTCACCCGGGGTTTCCGGCCCAAGTACCTCGACCACTCGACGGAGCTGTACCAGGCGCTGCTCGGCGACAGCCACATGAAGTCGTTCGGCGTCGACCTGGCCGACAGCGCTGCCCAGGCGCTCGGCCGGGGCTTCCTGACGGCGTTGCCCTACATCCTGCTGGTCGCCGTGATCGCGGTGCTGAGCTGGTACCAGCAGAAGCAGATCATGGGGCGCAACGCCGGCGCCGAGGTGACGCAGCAGCAGCAGATGATGATGCGGATCGGTCCGCTGATGTACGTGTTCTTCGCCTTCATCAGCCCGGCCGCCATCGGCATCTACTTCCTGATCTCCACCCTGTGGCGGGTGGGGCAGCAGGCGTTCATCACCCGGTCGCTGTACCGAGGCGAGGACTCCATCGGCGTCCAGGCCCAGAAGGCCATGCGCGAGGTCCGCGAGGCCAAGAAGGCCGAGGGCAAGCAGGACCGTGTCACCGACCGGCCGGCGGGGGCGCGCAGCAACGGCGCCGCCAAGGCGACCAGGGCCACGAAGGCGGGCAAGGGCCCTGTCGACGCCGTCAGCCGGGGCAACGGGTCGAACACCAAGCCGCGCGGCACCGCCGCCGCCAAGCAGCCGTCCGGCGCGGGGGCCGGGGCGTCCGCGGCTCGTCCCCACCCGCGCTCCCGCAAGAAGAAGAAGAGGAAGTAGATCGTCGTGGAATGGGTCGTGACGACCGGCAAGACCGTGGAGGAGGCCACCGAGGCCGCCCTCGACCAGCTCGGGGTCGACGAGCAGGACGCCGAGATCGAGGTGGTCCAGGAGCCCCAGAAGGGGTTGTTCGGGCGGCTGCGGGCCGAGGCACAGGTGAAGGCGAGGGTGCGCCCGACGGCGCCGCGCCCCAAGGTCGACCGGCGCGAGCGGCGCCGCGGCGACCGGCGGGGCCGCGATGGCGACCGGGGCCGGGCCAAGAAGGGTGCGACCCGTGAGGCCGTGGGGGCCACGGCGGGCGGGAGCGGCAGGGGCGCGACCCCGACCACGACCCGCCGCGACGAGCAGGGCGGCGGCGGTGCCGAGCCCGGCACGTCGACCGCCGACCGGCCGGTGGCCGGCCAGGCTGGTGCGGACGGCCCGTCGAGCAGCAGGAGGCGGCGGCGCGGCCGTGGGCCTCGAACGGCAGAGGGAGCAACGGTGAGCGAGAGCACGCAATGGGCAGAGCGGTCCGGGGAGGTCGAGCCCGACCTCGAGGCGCAGCAGGCGGCCGTGGAGGAGTTCCTGAGGGACCTCCTCGTGGCGTTCGGCCGGCCCGATGCGACGGTCTCGGTGACCGTGTCGGAGGAGGACTCGGCCATCGAGGCGGCGGTCGAGGGCACCGAGCTCGGGCTGCTGGTCGGGCAGAAGGGCGTTACCCTCCAGGCGGTGCAGGAGCTGGTGCGGAGCATGGTGCAGCGCCGGTTCGTCGGCCAGGCCCACGCCCGGGTGCGCATCGACGTCGCCGGCTACCGGGCCCGCCGCAAGGTGGCGCTCGAACGCTTCGCCCGCGACGTCGCGGAGAGCGTGAAGTCCTCGGGCGTGGCCAAGGCGCTCGACCCGATGGGCTCGGCGGACCGCAAGGTGGTCCACGACGCCGTCAACGACATCGAGGGCGTGACCACGGTGTCCGAGGGCGAGGACGCGGCTCGCCGGGTGGTCATCCGCCCGGGCTGACACCGCGATGACTGCGAGCGACGGCCTCCTGGCCGTCCTGGAACGGAGCCGGCGCCTGGGTTTCCTCGGGCCCGGCTCCCTTCGCGTCCAGGTGGCCCACGCCGGTGGCTTCGCCGTCGGCGTGGTAGCGCCGCCCGGGCGCCTCCTGGACCTGGGCAGCGGGGGCGGCGTACCCGGCCTCGTGCTGGCGGAGGTGTGGCCCGCCGCCGAGGTGGTGCTGCTGGACGCGAGCGAGAAGCGGTGCGCGTTCCTGGCGGAGGCGGTGACGGCGCTCGGCCTGGCCGAGCGGGTGCGGGTGGTCAGGTCCCGGGCCGAGGACGCCGGGCGCCGGCCGGACCTGCGTGCCGGGTTCGACCTGGTCGTGGCCCGGGGATTCGGCCCGCCCGCGGTGACGGCGGAGTGCGGGGCCCCGTTTCTGCGTCCGGGCGGGCGACTGGTGGTGAGCGAGCCGCCGGAGGACGGCGACGGCGACGCCCGGGAGCAGGTCGCACCCGGCACGCAGGCGCCGTCACGATGGCCCGAAGCGGGCCTGGCGGTGCTGGGGCTGGCCCCGGCCGAGGAGTGGTCGGAGCCGTTCCACTACCGCTGCCTGGTGGCCCGGTCGGCCTGCCCCGATCGGTTCCCTCGTCGGGTCGGGATCCCGGCGAAGCGCCCGTTGTTCTAGGAGGCCGGGCGGATAGGGCCCTAGCCAGGGCCCACGCGTGGCGATTGGGAGCGGGAGCACGAGCTCCACGGCTCGGCCGACCGGCGATGCAGCACGGTGACCAGCAGGGGCGGGACCTGACCGCGCCGTCTCTGAGGCCGGCCGGGTAGGGCCCTAGCCAGGGCCGACGCGTGGCGATTGGGAGCGGGAGCACCGGTTCCACGGCTCGGCCGCCGGGCGATGCAGCACGGCGACACGCGCCGGCGTGACCTCTCGTCGCCTGCTCCAAGGCACCGGAGGGGCCGGACGGCCCGGCGACCGCAGTCGTGCGCCCGGT